>CBDUXZ010000126.1:0-6280 GCA_965371325.1 uncultured bacterium
GAGGCTTCACGCAGGGCCCCATTGAAGGGTATCACCCACTTCGCCCGCGAAAGGGCCTTTCGTGCAAGCCCGGTCTGCTCCCGTGCAAGGGATCGCGATTCATCGAGGCCGGGAGCGGCCGCGATCCGATCGCGAAGGACCACAAGCTCGGCCCGCGCCTTCTCGCAGTTACAGGAGCCGGCGTCGAGATCGAAGCCGCGCAGAACAGCCGCCCCTTCCGGCTTCACGGAAGCAACACCCTGGCCGGGTGCCACCACACCCATAAGTCCCGTAAGCACGATCACGCACGCCAACGGCAGGAAAAATTTTCTCATCGTCCCCTCCTCTGCTCACCGGGCCCGCTACAGAGGAGAATGGTAAAGTCAGATCGCACGTGTGGCAACAAGGAATTGGCGCAAACGGCAGGGTTACGGACTTCCGCGGACAACCTTCGTAACGCGACTATGTATGAAAGCGGCGGACAAAAACCCGCATCTCTCGGAGACGGGTTTTGTGTCTCGGAAACGGGACACCGTTCATTGAACGAGCTCGGTCAGACTCAGCTCCCGAAGCTTTTCCGGCTTCACTTCGCCGGTCTCAAAATCCCAGCCCATGGCCTGGTAGTAGTCCTTGACCAGGCGTGTCTGATCGACTTCCACCCCGGCCAACGGACCCTTCCCGAGCTTGGCGTCCCCTTCACCGATCATCCGCGGGTGCGGCGTGAAGTCCCCGGGTTTCAGCCCCTCGCGCGTGTTGAACTGGTGGCGCATCGTCTGGATCCGCTCCCCCGTCATCAGAAGCTCCTTCTCATCCACGCCCCACCCGGTGAGCGCGTTGGTCAGCTCGAGATACGGAATGCCTCCCACCAGGCCGGAGAACATGCAGATACCCATGCCGTTCATCACCTGGTGCGCATTCGACCACGCGCGCTGCCCCTCGCCCTTTCCCTCGTAGGATCGCCAGCTGTACTTCGGAAGCTTCACGCTCTTGAAGGGGAAGGGGAGGTTGAAGGTCTCATTCCAGGAGAGACTCCCGGTGGTGTGCCGCCCCGGTGTCGGGTCTGCCACGAAGTTCGTCCCCATGCTGGGCGAGAACTTAGGATCGTGGTAGGGAATTTCCTGGCCGTGGATGAGCACCGCGTAGGGCTCGCTCCCGGGAATCAGCTCCGCGGCGCGCTTGGTGCCGTGGCCGAAGAGATTCCCGAAGTTCCCCTCCATCGCTGCCATCCGGCGGGTGGCCTCCACGATGGCCTGGGTGTTTCCCCAGCGGAGATCGATCCCGTCGGTCTGCTCCTTCGTGATGATCCCCCGCTCGTAGAGCTCCGCCGCGAAACCGATGGTTGCCGGCGTGCTTACCGCATCGAGCCCGTACTGGTTGCAGTAGTTGTGGGCAGCCACGATTGACTCGAGATTGTCGTTCAATAGCGCCGCGCCGAAACCGCAAAGCGTTTCGTAGTCGGGTCTACGCACGCGCGAGACGGCGTAGGGTCCCTCCTTCACCGAGACGATCCCTTTGCAGACAAGGGGGCAGTCGCCGCAGGTCAGGTACTCGTCGCGGAGCTTCACGACCTCCTTGTCGGAGATCTTCGACGATTTCGTCTTGATGGGGAAGTCGATGCTTCCCGCGCCCGCCCAGTTCTTGATAGGCGCGTCGCCGTTCTCGACGGAGATCGAAAGGGCCGACGTGGTCCCCTGCTCGTGCCAGGTCTTGAGCATCCCCTTGGTATCGAGCATGATCTTGATGCCCATCTTCGTGAAGAAGCGGTAGAGCCAACCCATGCGGCTGTCGGCGGCCATAATCGCCGACGCAATCCGGACACGCAGGGTCTTGTGGGCGTAGAAGGGCTTGTTGATCTCCTTCACGAGCTTCTTGAACTCCGACGGCGCCGCGATCGGAACCTTCCCTGTTCCGCGGGCCACAACCGCCTTCAGGTTCTTCGATCCCCAGACGGCGCCGAAGCCCTGGCGTCCCCAGGCGTGATAGCGTTCGACGATGACGCAGGAGATGAGTTGCTGGCGCTCGCCCGCGGGGCCGATGCAGGCGAGGCTCGGCTTGCGCCGCCCACCGAGCTCCTCTGCGAGTGCGTCGTAGGTTTCGTAGGTGTCCTTCCCCCAGAGGTGAGAAGCGTCGCGAATTTCGACGCGGTCGTCCTCCACGTAGATATAAACGGGCTTGTCGCTCCTGCCCCGGATAAAGATTCCATCGTAGCCGGCCTTCTTCAGTTGCGAGCCCAGAAGCCCGCCCGAGTTCGAGTCGGCCCAGGTCCCGGTAAGCGGCGACTTGGCAACGGTCTGGGTCCGACCGCTGAAGGGCGTTTCCACGCCCGTCATGATTCCGGCAACGATCCCGACGATGTTATCCGGTCCGAGCGGATCAGCACCGCCGGGCATGTTCTCGTAGAGCACACGCACACCCAGACCGTAACCGCCGAGGAACTGCCTGTAGACTTCCTCCGGAATGTCTTCGGTCCTGTGCTCTCCCTTTGTGAGATCAACCCAGAGTATTTTCCCCGCAACGCCGTACTTGGCCATGTCCTGACTCCTCCGTTAATCGCCGGTCTTTCGGCGGGAATCCTACGTATCGTTCGATCGGTGGGAGGGCGCGGGCCGCTGCGAAATTCACCCCCCAGACCCGACTAAACCCGCCCCTGTAGCGGGGGGTTTCGACTCGCCCTCTGAAGCCCCCGGACCCGGAGCGCGATCCGGCGCCCGGAGGTTCATTCTGCCCGCAAAGCCCCTAGTTGCCCAGGAGCTTTCCGATCGGGGAACGGTACAGGAGTTTCAACGCGCGACGGACCAGGTTCACCTTGCCCGTCGTGTACGGATACCAGAAGAGCTCCGATTTTGTTCCGAAGCGATCGATGAGCACGCCCTGCACGTTGCAGTAGCTCTTGAGCCCCATCTCGCCGTTCACCCGTCCGATTCCGCTCTCCTTCACACCGCCAAACGGGTTCTCGGCGACGCCGTAGTTGATGACGCAGTCGTTGACCGTTGAGCATCCGGAATTAATCCGGTTGGCAAGCTCCTTCCCCTTCCGCTTGTTCCGAGTCCACACGTTGGAGTTCAGTCCGTACTTCGTGTCGTTCGCGAGCCGGAGCGCTTCTTCATCATCGCGAACGACCTGGATCGGGAGGATGGGACCAAAGGTCTCTTCGCGCATGATCTCCATGTCGTGGTTCACGTTCGTGAGGACGGTGGGCTCGTAGAAATTCCCCTCGTACTTCGGGTTGCGCTTGCCGCCCGTGAGCACCTTGGCACCCTTGTCGACGGCATCCTTCACGTGCCCCTCGATGATATCGAGCTGCGGCCCGAAGCAGATGGCTCCTACATCGACCTCCCCCTCCGAGTTCAGCCCCTGTCGAAGCCCCTTGGTAAGCTCGACGACGCGATCCGTGAACTTGTCGGCGATCTTCTCGTGGACGTAGATCCTCTCGGTCGATGTGCAGATCTGGCCCGAGTTCGCAAACGCGCCAAAGACCGCGCCGTTCGCCGCGCGCTCGAGGTCGGCGTCTTCGCAGACGATCATCGGGTCCTTCCCGCCCAGCTCGAGCGTGCAGGGAACGAGCTGCCGGCCGCATGCTTCACCCACCTTGCGCCCCGTACGAACCGATCCTGTAAAGGAAATCTTGTCACAGCCGGACTCGACGAGCGCGGCGCCCGTCGTGCCGTCGCCCGTGACCACTTGGTAGACCCCCTCGGGGAGCCCGGCGGCCTCGAAAAGCTGCCCCAGGGCGATTCCCACGAAGGGCGTGATCTCGGAGGGCTTCGCAACGACCGTGTTGCCCGCCATCATGGCCTGAACCGCCGGGTTTAGTGACAGAATGAAGGGGAAGTTCCAGGGCGTGATGATCCCGATCACCCCCATGGGCCGGTAGGAGAGAACGAGCTTCTTGTTCTTCATCATGTGCAGCGGTTTCTTCTCGTCCCCCAGCATGCGCCCTGCCTTCTTCCCGTAGTAAGTCAGGGAATCGCAGGCCGGAAGTATCTCGTTGGACATCGCCTCCATCCGCGCCTTGCCCGTGTCGCGAACAATGGTGTCCGCAAGATCTTCCGAACGCTCGAGGAGCACGTCCCTGATCCGCATCATGTACTTGCCCCGCTCCTCGAAAGAGAGGGCGCGCCAGCCTTCGGCCGCCTTGCGCGCGCGCTCCACCGCCGCATTCACATCCGCAGCGGTGGAAACCTCGATCTCGCCCGTGCGCTCGAGCGTGGCCGGGTTGTAGACCTCCAGGCGCCGCCTGCCGTGCAGTTCCCGCGGCTCCTCGATGGGCTTGAGAATTGCCATGGCTGAACCTCCTTCATGAGTGCACGCCCGTCGCGGGATCGCGATGCGGATCCCCGGCGTCCGGCGTCCGTCCTTCGTTACCCCTCCCTGCCCGCACGGCCGAAAACGACAGGGGTCCTCGGCAACTTTGAGGGGTCAATGCGCTTCCGCCATGCGGTCTTTACCACGTCCTGGGCACAGCGCGGAGGGGGACTCGATGCAGCGGCGGCGCGCTCTGGCCGCCAGAGGCGACAGTAACATGGATGAATGCGGTATGATAGCTGCGCAGGTTGCCCGAAACCCTTGCCACACTGAGGAATGCGCGCACCAAGCGGGTTCGCCCGCTGCCATACGCCCCCTAAGGAGACCCTCCATGGCTGACATCACGCGGTACAGCGCAACACGCCTTGCGCGGATGATTCGCAGGAAAGATCTCTCCCCCGTCGAGGTGGTTGACGCATACCTGGCGCGCATCGACCAGGTCAACCCGAAGATCAACGCGATCGTGACCCCGCTGGCCGAGTCGGCCCGCCAGCAGGCGAAAGACGCGGAGCAGGCGGTCATGACGGGGGAGGCCCTCCCCCCGCTGCACGGCGTGCCCTGCACTATCAAGGATCCCTTCGAGATGGCGGGCGTGCGAACGACCAGCGGCTCGAAGCTTTTCGCCGACTATATCCCCACCACCGACGCGACGCTTGTGAAGCGCCTCAAGGCGGCCGGGGCCATCCCCCTCGGAAAAACCAACACACCCGAGTTCATGATGTCGCAGTTCACGGACAATCTGCTCTTCGGCGCCACGCGCAATCCCTACAAACGCGATCGAAGCGTCGGGGGCTCGTCGGGGGGCGAGGGCGCCGCCATCGCCTCGCGCATGTCGCCCATGGGCATCGGAAGCGACATCGGCGGATCCCTGCGGTTCCCCGCGCACTGCTGCGGCATTGCAAGCATCCGCTCCACCCAGGGGCGCAACCCGCGCACGGGGCTCCATGCGATCGGCCCCGCGTTCTACGGCACTATGGATGTGGTCGGACCGCTGGCGCGAAACGTCCAGGACGTGGCGCTTCTCCTGTCGATCCTCGAGGGACCCGACGGCGAGGACCCCTTCTGCCAGCCCCTGGCGCCGACCAACCCGAAGATCAAGCCGGCCACCGGGCTCCGCGTGGGCATTCTCGACCTCTCGGATCTCAGTCCGGTGTCGGAGGAGGTGATGCAGGCCGTGCGGAGGGCCGCGGATATACTCGCGCTGGACGGGGGGCACGTGGGCGCCGCCGAGGATCCGCTTTTCACGGAGATATTCAACACCTGGTTCACCCTTATGATCTACGGTTCCAAGGAAGTCTCGGGGCTCATCGACATCAAATACGTGATGGAGAACCGCGATCAGCTCGATCCGCGTTTCGCGATATTTCTCGATCTCCCTTCACCCGAACCGAAGGCCGCCCTCGAGGCCGAACTGAAGCGCGCGCTGATCACGCGAGCCTTCTTCCAGCTCTACGAGAAGTTCGACGTGATCGTGAGCCCGGTCATGTCGAGCACAGCGCCCGTGGGCGATCGCGGTCCCGTGGTCGACGGACAGGAGCAGCAGCTGCTCTATGCGTGCATGCACGCTTACCCGTCGGTGCTGACGGGCGATCCCGCGGCTGTGGTTCCCGTTGCGAACGGGGCGGACAAGCTGCCGATCGGCGTTCAGATCATGGCCAAGCGGGGGAACGACACGCTGGCCCTCTCGGCGGCGCTCGCCGTGGAAAAAGCCGTCAAGGTAAAGAAGCCCCGCATCTAGAAGTTGAACGAGATTTCCCGCCCGCGCCTTCCTCATGCGAAGTGTGGCGCCACCTCCTCGGTGAACTGCGACACACTCTCCCTGAAGGCGCTGCTGTCGGCGTACCGGCGGAAGTAGATGACGACGTCATCGACGCCGATCTCGTCCAGCACTCCCAGTCGATCGACCAGGGGCGAGACCTCGCCATCGAAGCCCGCATAGAGAGCCAGGCCCGGGGAGGGCCGGCCGTACTCCGCCGCCAGCTCGCGCACACGCGCC
>CBDUXZ010000127.1:0-6264 GCA_965371325.1 uncultured bacterium
TGATCACTCGCCCCGAGCCAGCCGCCCCCGTCGTTGCGCATGACCGCCTGACCCCCTCCAAAGGAGAGCGGATAGGGCAGCGGCTCCGGCCCCGCGACGTCATGCCCGAGCGCCCTGAGCTGCTCACCCGCGCCGTCGAAGAGCGGTCCCTCGAGGGCGACACGCGCGCCGCCTAGGAAGAAGAAGCGCGGTGCATCGATCGCCGCCTGTAACGATCGACCGCGATCGACGAGGTGGGAGACCACCTGCACGTGCGCCTGCGCCTGCACGTCGGCCCCCATCACGCCGAAGGCCGCCAGGGGAGAGCCGTCGCGGAGAAGCATGGCTGGAACCAGCGTGTGGAAAGGGCGCTTGCCGGGAGCCAGTACGTTCGGATGCATCTCATCGAGCGTGAAGGCGCCGCCGCGGTTATGGAGCGTCACACCGGTGCCGGGCACCGTGAGCCCCGAGCCGAAGGGAAAGTAGAGGCTGTTGATCAACGCAACGAGATTCCCCTCACCATCCCCCGTCGCCAGTATCACGGTGTCGGTTCCCTGCGGCGGAATACCCGAAGAGGCCATCTCGATCGCGCGGCCGGGATCGATGAGGGCGGCTCTGGAATCCAGATAGGAAGAAGAGAGAAGCCCGCCCACCGGCGCGGGCGAGAAGGCCGGATCGGCGATGTATGCGGCGCGATCAGCGTAGGCGAGTTTCACGCTCTCGATGAGCAGATGCAGCGCTTCCGGTGACGCGGGGGGGTACCCCCCGGGGTCGTAACGCTCGAGGATTCCCAGCGCGATGAGCGCCGCCAGCCCCTGCCCGTTCGGCGGCAGTTCCAGAACCTCGTAACCGCGATACCCCACGCCGACGGGCTCCACCCATTCGGCGCGCTGGGCCGCGAGATCCCGGACGGTGAGAAGCCCCCCCTGGGCCTCGACATAGGCGGCGATCTTCTCGGCGATAGCGCCCCGGTAGAATGCATCGCGGCCGCCGGCCGCAAGCGCTTCGAGGGTATCGGCAAGGTCCGGTTGGCGGAAGCGTTCTCCGGCCCGGGGGGCGCGTCCGTCCCGGGTCCACGCCTCGCGCACCTCCCTGGAGGAGAGCATGCCGGTTTCGACCGCGCATTCCCACTCGTGGGCAACGACCCTGGTGACCGTATGCCCTTCCCGCGCAATGCGAATAGCGGGCTTTAGAACCTCGGCGAGGGAGAGCGTTCCAGCCGCCGCGAGGGCGGCGCACCACCCGTCGACGGCGCCCGGAACCGTCACCGACAGCGCCCCCCGCATGGGCATCGTGTCGTGGCCCAGCTCCCGCAGGGCGGCTGCAGACGCCGCCTCCGGTGCGCGCCCGCTCGCGTTAAGGCCAAGCGTCCGTCCCTCGCGGGCGCGATGGATCAGCATGAATGCATCGCCGCCGATACCGGTTGCCTGCGGCTCGACCACACCGAGTACGGCCGCCGCGCCCACCGCCGCATCGATGGCGTTCGCCCCTTCTGCGAGCAACGCAACAGCCGTTTTCGTGGCGAGGGGATGACTCGTGGCCGCGATGAAACGACGCCCGGTGGCCGAGCGCCCATCTTCCTGTGCGGCCACGCGCCTAGCTGGCCTTCCCGAGGCGCTTCTCGACGAGGATGAGCCGGTCGTTTCCCCAGAACATCTCGTCGTTGACGAAGAAAGTCGGCAACCCGAAGGCGCCGCGCTCAACCGCTTCTGCGGTGCGGCGCTTGAGATCCTCTTTCACCTCCGGTTCCTCGATGCCGGCAAGAAACTTTTCACGATCGAGGCCGACACTCTCGGCAACGTCGCCGAGCAATTGAGGATCGGAGATATCCTTCCCATCCCCCCAGCATGCCCGGAAGGCGGCATGGGTGTACTCGGGAAGCTTCCCCTCACGCTCGGCAACGATCGCGCCGCGCACCGCCTTCACGGAGTTGAAGGGGAACACGGCCGGATAGCTCATCGCTACGCCGTAGTGCTCCGACCAATCATTCACGTCCTTGGGGAGGTACTGGGCTTTCTTGATGATATCGATGGGCGGGTGATTCCCGGTCTCCTTGAAGATACCGCCCAGGAACACGGGGCGATAGACGAGCCGCGCGCCTTTTCTTCGGGCGAGTTCCTCGATCTGGGTGGCGGCGAGGTAGGTGTAGGGGCTGATGAAATCGAAGTAGAACTCAAGGGTGGCGGACATGGAACGCTCCTCCTGGCATTTGGGGTTCCGGCGCGTGCCGGTATCGCGCCCGTCTGCCCGGCAACGGATCGACCCGGCCGATACCCGCTTGCGGACAGGCTGCAATCATACGCCGAACAAAGCGCGCCGAAAAGGGGATGATGATCGGAACAGGAGAATTAGAACAGGCTCAGGACGCGTCGCTCCGCACGAGGGCTTCGAAAACCTGCCAGGACTTCAGAAGCTCCAGGGCGCGAGCGAGTTGAACGTCGGTTTTTGGATCGCCGTAGCCCGCCCGTGGATCCAGGGGCGAGCCCTTGTCCTTCCCTTCCTCCTTTTTTCCCGGCTCGGTCTCGTCTTCTTCGGGGTTCATCAGGTGCCCTTCGAGGTTCTCGTCCCGGAGAATGAAGAACTCCGGATCCTTGGTCTCCTCGGAGCTCTTGTAGTCGTCCGGACTGACGATGATGTCGGGCGTGATCCCCTTGGCCTGAATTGAGTGGCCACTGGGCGTGTAGTAGTGCGCGGTCGTGAGTCGCAGGCCCGAGCCTCCATCGAGCGGAATTATCGTCTGCACGCTTCCCTTGCCGAAGGTCTTCGTTCCGAGAATGAGGGCTCGACTGTGATCCTGGAGGGCGCCCGCCACGATCTCGGAGGCGCTGGCGCTCCCGCCGTTCACCAGAACGACTATGGGATAATCGGCTTCCTCGGCGCCCTTCGTGGCTTCGAAGCGCATCTTCTGGCTCTCGACGCGGCCGTCCGTGTAGACGATAAGCCCGCCGTCGAGAAAAAGATTTGAAACCTTCACCGCCTGATCGAGAAGTCCCCCGGGGTTGTTCCTCAGATCAAGAACGAGGCCGCTCAGCTCTCCGTCCTTCCGAAAGTCAGAAAGAGCCTTGGAGAGATCCTGTTCGGTCCTCTCCTGGAAGGAGGCTACCCTCACGTAACCATACCCTTGCTCGAGAGTCCGCACTCGGACCGATTTGATCTTGATGACGTCCCGGACGATCGTATAGTCCTCGGGCTTTGTCATCCCCTCCCGGAAGATCGAGATGGTGATCTTCGTTCCCTTGGGGCCACGCATGAGCCTCACGGCCTCCACCAGGCTCATGTTCTTCGTGCTCTTCCCTTCGATCTTCACGATCTTGTCGCCCGACTGGATTCCCACCCGGTAGGCCGGAGTCCCGGCGATCGGCGAGACGACCGTGATGTAGCCGTCCCTCACAGTGATCTCTATACCGAGACCTCCGAAGGCGCCCTTCGTCTCTACCTGCATCTCCTTGAAGGTGTCAGCGTTGAGGAAGTTCGAGTGCGGATCGAGGGAGGAGAGCATCCCCTGAATCGCACCCTCGATGAGTTTTTCATCATCGACCGGCTCTACGTAGTTCTTCTCGACGATAGAGAGGACGTTGTTGAAGGTGGCCAGCTCTTCGTACTTGCTCCCGGCGATGCCGACCCGCTGCGTGGCAATCGAGAATACCCCGATCGCCGTCAGCAGGATCACCAGGGAAAAAACTCGGCCAATCGTGCTTCTACGCATCTAACTTCTCCTTGTGAATTCACCCGCCCCATCGGCGCGACCCCGTTGGGGGGAAGGGATCCGCCCGGAAGTATCCTTGAAATCAGAGTTCCCGATGCCGCACCTAATGCTCTATCCAGGCCATGGGATCGACCGGCACTCCCCGCTCCCGGATTTCAAAGTAGAGCACCGGCCCCTCCAGGGAGCCCGAGTCGCCCACTCGCGCGACCACCTCTCCCTTCGCGACCCAGTCGCCGACCTGCTTTAAAAGCTCCGACGCGTGTGCCGAGAGCGTGTAGTAACCTTCCCCGTGATCCGTGATGAGAATGCGTCCATACCCCCTGAACCAGCCCGCGTAGAGAACACGCCCGGCCGAAACCGCCCGGACCGCGTCACCGTAGGGGGCACGCACCGTGATCCCGTTCGAGCGAATCGTGGTTCCCAGGGTTGGATCGGCCCTTAGGCCGAATTTCTTGATGATCCTCCCCGCAACGGGCATCGGTATCTGCCCGCGCAGTGCGCTGAAACGCTCCTGTGGACCGGGAAGACCCTCGCTCCATCGCGAGCCCGACGCGGCGCCCGGCGGCGGTTCCAGCGCGCGGAGCGCCTCGAAGGCGCCCTCGAGCTCACCGGCGGCCTCCCCGAGCTCCTTTATCGCCGCGATCCGGGCCGCCTTTTCTCTTCCCAGGCGATCAAGAAGCGCGAGCTTCTTCTCCCGCCGGACTTCGAAGGCCGTCCGTCTGACGACCGCCTCCTCCCTCAGCGTCGATAGCCGCCGACGCTCCCTGTCCAGGGCCTCCGTTTCCCGCCGCGCCTCGCCGAATCTCGATTGGTAATCCAAGATCAACACGATATCAGCAGCGACAATCCTCCTCAAAAATCGTGTCCGGCGCGCTAGATCCTGGTAATCGCTAGAAGAAAACAGAATTCGAAAGTATCCCACCTCCCTTAACTTGTAAAGCGAGACGAGCCGATCCGCCAGTCTGGTTTCCAGCTCCGCGAGTTCGCCGTCCAGCCGTCGCTGCTTTTTTTCGAGGGCCGAAAGCGCGCCCTCGGCACCGCGGACCCTGGATTTGGCCTGGAGCAACGCATGCTCCTCCTCGGCCAGTCGCTGCTCTACCGTCCGGAGAAGTTCCACCGCCGAGTCCTGCTCCCGGCTGACCTGCCCGAGCGCCCGCTGCTCCTGCTCAATTCGTTTCTGAAGTTTCTTGAGAGCGTTAACCCGTTCCTTCTCACGCCCCTCCAGCTTCTCGCCCTTCTCACCCCTCGCCGCGATCGCCGGACCGTGCCCGAGAGAAAACGCGCAGGCGGCTATGAGAAGAGCAATGGCCGCACGGGCGGGCCATGATGCACGCGCCGCAGGCATCAGCGCTGGCCGAAGTGGCGCACGGAGATCGCGGACCCGAAAAGTCCCACAAGGGCGCCGATTGCCAGCAGTGCGAGAAACGAGGGAGGAGAGAAGAAGACGAGGTCCAGGCGGCCCACGCTCAGAAGGAGTGAGTCATCGATGCGCGACATGAGGAACCGGTAGCCCGCGTAGAGTGTACCACTGGCGAGGAGCGCGCCCAGAAACCCCTGCGCCATCCCCTCTATAAGGAACGGCAGACGCACGAAGTTTTTCGTGGCCCCGACCAGAGAGAGGATTTCGAGCTCCTCACGTCTGGCGTAAACAGCCAGTTTGATCGTGTTGGCGACGACGAGGGTAGATCCGATCAGAAGAAACGCGCCGATTACCAGGCCCGCGAAGCGCAGGAGATTCATAAAAGTCTGGTACTGGCTGAGCCAGTCCTGCCCGTATTGGACGTCGTCGACCCCGCCGAGGCTCTCAACCAGAACCGCTACCACCCCCACCTGCCCCGCCTTTCTGCTCCCCTCCCGGAGGTGAATCTCGAGGGAAGCCGGGAGAGGATTGCGCGGGAGCCCATCCAGAATGCCGGCTTGTCCCCGGAGATCCTTGCGGAACCGCTCCAGCGCATCATCGCTGGAGACGTACTTCACGGCGGAAACGCCCGCCATTCTGGAAATCTCCTCGGAGAGCCGATTCACATCATCCGACCCGAGACCACGGGACAGGTAGGCGACGACCTGCACGTCACTACCCCAGTTCGCGGCGGAAGCGCGAAGATTCATATAGAGGAGCGCGAACGATCCGAGGGTAAGCAGTGAGACGGTGATCGTCACGACCGAGAGGACGCTCACGAGGGGGTTGCTTCGGAGCCCCCGGAATGCCGATCGGAGAAAGTAGATAAGCCTCTGCATTGCCTCCGATACCTAGTTGTCGGCAACGACGCGTCCCCGATCGAGCACTACCTGACGCTTGTTGAAACGCGAGAGGAGTTCGGGGTCGTGCGTTGCGAGAATAACCGTGGTTCCCCGGGCATTGACCTGCTGAAGGAACTTCATGATTTCCATCGTTAGATCTGGATCGAGGTTGCCCGTTGGTTCGTCCGCCAGCAGAACGTCCGGCTCGTTCACGATGGCCCTGGCAATGGCCACGCGCTGCTGCTCTCCGCCGGAGAGAAGGATCGCTTTCGCGTGCATCTTGTGCGCAAGTCCCACCGACTTCAGGACACGCCAGGTCTTCTGCTGCACCTTCGCCC
>CBDUXZ010000128.1:0-6261 GCA_965371325.1 uncultured bacterium
CGCCGTGATCAACATCAGCGGTGGGTTCGCCTGCGAGCCGGTGCTCGACATCGAGGTCCCCGCGACGATCACGTTTGCGGGGGTGGACTCCCACACGGGACTTCCGTCGACCGAGGGTGAGGGGGAAGCAGGCAACACCATTTTCGAAGTTTACAAGCAGGGGCAGGAGCCGCCCGCGCGACGTGAAGGATCCGAGGATGCCTCCTACACGGCCGGCCCGCCAAGGCCACCCCCCGTCGACTTCTTCAGGCGCGACTATCGGTAGTTACCCTCCCTCCCTGCAATGACAGGCGCTAAATCGGGGGACTGCTTCGTCGCGGCTCTCCTCGCAATGACAAAGTTCGGAGGAAGCCATGGCGGGAAAGAAAACGGCGCCGGCAACCGGTCGATCGCTGGAGGCCGAGGTCGCGGCCATCGGCCGCAAACTCGACTTGAAGGTGCAGAGTCAGGTCAAGGTGGGGCGGCGGCTCTGGGGAGCCGTGCGGAGGATCGATATCGTCCTGACCCACCCCGATACGCGAAAGAGCCTCGGCATCGAGTGCAAGGCGCAGGCGACCAAGGGAACCGCCGAGGAGAAAATCCCCGCCACGATCGACGACATCGATGCATGGCCGATTCGCGGCCTCGTTGTTTTCGCCGGCGAAGGCTTCTCGACGAATATGGAGAATTACCTGTTCTCCACGGGAAAGGCCGTCGCCCTCGAGGATCTGGAAACGTGGCTCAGGCTCTATTTCGGGCTGGCGTAGCGGTGAGTTCAGGGGACCCGGGCGTGAGAGCGCACGAGGAGTTCCGAGATCGGCCCGCGGCGATCCGGTCGGGAATTGATTCGCCGGTTCACCTGGACGGTATCGCGGAAAAACTTCCGGTACAGGCGCCGCGTGAGAGGCACATCGGAGTTTGAAAGAAGCGCATAGACCCCGCGTTTTTTCAGCCGCCGCATCACCTTCGCGAGCCGTTCCTGCTCGGCGTCGTCGAAGGGGAGCCTGTCATAGGATGTGAAGCTGGCGGTGCTGGAAACGGGGGAGTAAGGCGGATCGAAATAAACGGCATCACCCGGATCCGCCTTCTCGACCAGCGTTTCGAAGTCATCCCCGCGGACGATTCGCGCGGACTGGAGCGTGCGTGAGGCCGCACGCAGGTTATCGCGGTCGAGAATGCGGGGGTTCTTGTAGCTTCCGAAGGGCACGTTGAACTGTCCCGCGCGGTTGACGCGGTAGAGGCCGTTGTAGCAGGTGCGGTTGAGGTAAATGATGCGTGCCGACCGCTGGATGAGGGTGAGTTTCGCGGGATCCTGGGCACGAATACGATAGTAAGTCTTTTCATGGTGGCGCAGGCGCGCAAGCCGGGCGATCACCCCCTCGACGTCGTCGTGCAGACCGAGATAGGCGTCGATAAGATCGCGGTTTCGATCGCAGATCACCGCCCGCTTGAACGCACCCTCGGCCGCCAGCGCAAAGAAAACGGCGCCGCCGCCCAGGAACGGCTCGTAGTAGGTGTTGATCGCGCCGGGCAGCCGCTTCAGGATTTCCGGAACAAGCTGGCGCTTCCCGCCCGCCCATTTCAGAAAGGGCAGTGCCTCTTTCACTTCCCCCCCACGTTTGAACAGACGGCAGACTACCACGCACCTGCGACAGCGCGAATTATTTTTCGAACCTCGGGGACAGGTTCAGTTCGTCCCGCATGCCACCCGCCCCGCTGATGCTGCCGCAGACCGCCCCGCCTCAGGGGAAGGCGCCGTTATTGGGGATGTTCGTATCGTCCGGCACCACGGCGCCGGGCGCAACCACCGCGTTCTTCCCGATCGTGACCCGGGCGCCGATGTCCGCGCCGGCCCCGATGACAGCATCCTGTTTGACGAGCGTGTCGTTGCCGATGGACCCATCCACGCCGATGAACACATTCCGCTGAATGTTCACGTTATTCCCGATGACGACGTTCTCGCCAATAGCGCCGGGCGCGATGGTTACGAACTTCCCCACCGTAACCCCGGTGCCGATGAACGCACCGTCACCGATGACGGAGCCTTGCTTGATGATCGTGCCGGCGCCGACGGTCACGTTCGAACCGATTGTCACATCGTTCTGAACGGTCACGTCATCGCCGAGATTGACATTGTCGCCGATCGTCGCGTTGTTCTTGATGATGACGTTGTTGCCGAAGACCGCGTTATCGCCGATAGATAATACGCCGGATTTGATTGTGACCCCATTGCCGAAGACCGGATTGTCGCCGACAACCACGCCGGACGGGATCGTACCCGGCGGCACGCAGGCATCCCCGAAACCGTCCGTGTCCGTGTCTACCTGCCCGGGGTTCGGGATCGTCGGGCAGTTGTCCACATCGTCGGCCACCCCATCGCCGTCACTGTCTGCAACCGGGTCGAAGGAAGCGAGAAAGACCCCTTCGGAGCCGTCCGCGAAAATCGCGGCGAAGGCCACCTGCCCCAGATCGTTGAACGCGCTTCGTTGGCCGTCTTCATTTCCGGTGGTATCGCCGTCCACACTGCCCAAGGCGGTCTGCGTACGCGTAAACGCAACCGAAAGGAGCGAAACCGTCCTGAAACTCACCAATCCCCCCGCCGTGACTCCAATCGTGTCACCCTCGCGCGCGATCAGGGTCAGCGTGCCCGAGGGGCTCTCGGCCCAGAGCCCCTCATCGTTTGAGGCATTGACGCTCGGGCCCCGCAGGCTACCGGTGAAGATCACATGCCCCGCCCCGTTCATGGTGGCCGAACTGCGGACGCCGTCGAAGACCACCCCAGCGGGCGTCCCCGGCGCTGGGTCTCCCGCGCGGACGGCAAGCGCCAGGGCGCCGGGAGGGCCCGCCCAGATACCGGTATCGTTCACATCCAGGACGACGCCCGTCCCCGTAATCGCGGCCCAAAAGCTGACGTGGCCCGCACCATTCAGAACCGGCGTGTCCACTTCCGTGAAGGTCGCCCCGAGGGGCGTATCCGGCGCCTGATCGCCCATTCGGGCGACGAGGCCGGGACTAGCCGGCGGCAGAGCTGCCCAGTTGCCCTGGTTATTCACGCCGTCGACGATGCCCGGGCCCGTGAGAAATCCGGCAAAGGCGATTTCCCCCGCGTTGTTGAACGCGGGGGAGCGGAAGCCAAAGCTGACGAAATTGACACCCGCGGGCGTCCCGGGGGCCTGGGTTCCGCTCCGGACGGCCAGTACCAGGCCGCCGGGCGGCCCCACCCATATGCCGAAGTCGTTCTGGAACGCCACGATGCCCGGGCCCGTGAGCCGTCCCCGAAACCCCAAGGCGCCCGCACCGTTGATGGCGAGCTTTGACACCTCCTCGGAAAAATTCACGCCCGCCGGGGTGCCCGGAGCCGGGGAACCCTCCCGGGCAACGAGCGCCACGCTCCCCGGAACACCCGCCCACACACCGCTGTTGTTGGCTGCAGTGATACCGGTGCCCGTGAGGCGTGAGCGGAATGCCACGGCGCCCGCCGCGTTCAGCACCCGATCGGAAGGGTTAGAAAAAGTAGTGCCGACGGGGGTCCCTGGCGCCTGGGTGCCATTTCTCGCGACCAAGGCAAGGCTGCCGGGGTTTCCGGCCACGAGGCCACCAGGAAAGGACTGGAAAACTATCTCGCCGCTCGCGTTCAAACCCGGACTGGTGTGGAAGCTGCCGAATACAGAGCCTGGGGGTGGGCCCGGCGCGGGGCTCCCTTCCCGGGCGGCCATGACAAGGCTGCCCGGGCTCCCCGCCCAGAGGGCGAGGTCATTGGCACTGGTAACCCCCGCGCCCCCCAGGAAGCCCGTGAAACCCACCTGGCCACTGATGTTCAGACCGGGTTGCGTCAAAGCGATAGCGTTTGTGGTCGGATGATGGAAGAAGGCGAGGTACGTGACGCCGGCGGGAGCGCCGGGGGCCTGTACCCCGGTGAGCGCGACGGTTTCGATGCTCACACCCAGGGCTTCCGCCGAATGAACGCCGCAAACCGTTGCCGTAAAACACAACATGCTGGTCAGGATAGAATTCCGAACGCGCGACATCGTTCACCTCTCTCGTTCAGCCTGGCTCCGCCCAATTCCTCCGATATTAGGCCAAGCGGCTTGCTGGTAAGGGGGTCAAACGGGGGCACCTTCATCGCTGTGCAAGTTTCAGGCCACTCGGGCCGGACCATACAGAGGTGTAAATATGAATGTTTTTTGGAGATCGAATCCGGGGGGAGGAAAAATTTTACACTTAATGGGTAAAACTTTCGCTCAGTCGCCCTTCGGCGCCACCGACTCCGGCACGCCGAAGGGGCCCTTGAGCTCGCTTTCGGCCAGCCGCTCGACGAGTTCGTCGAAGAGGGGCTTTCGCTTTTCTGCGCGGTCGGGACGGTCGAAATAGGTCACCCGAAGGGTAGCCTCCGGATAGCGGATAACGGCGCCGGTCACAACGAAGCGCTCATCGATGGTCTGCTGAAACGCGAGCACCGGGCGCCTGCCGGCGCGCGTCTCGACGCCACTCGTACGAATGCGCTCGGCCCCCCGCGCACGCGCAAGCGCGTCGAGCCCGCCCAGCACCGCGTCAAGCGTCGGCTCGAGCGAGCGCGGGAGAAGCTCGTAGTTGATGGAACCCGGCGGACCCTTCTCTTCAGGATCTGGTGCCACCACCTTCGCGGTCAGCGTGGCCCCCTTCGTCTGGCGGGGCGTCCAGTTCGCAGGTCCGACAATGCCCGGCGGCGCGCCGGGAATGGGGAAGAACGTCGCCGTCGACGCGATGCTGACACCCCGGGCGATCTTCTCGGCGATCGCGCGCGCGGGCGCGCTGTCGCTCCCGTTCATCAGGACCGACACGGGGATCATCCGGGTTCCTCTCCAGACGAAGAAAGTCGCCTGTGACAACGTGTCGTCGCCGAGCCTCGCCCCACCCCAGATTTCAACGACCGCATATCCGTCGAGTAACGCCTTTCTGCCCGATTGCTCCCCCACTTTCGCCCCCTCGGGAAAGACCGCCCGTGCGAGCGGCTTCAGCGCGTCGACTTCCCGGGAGAGAAGAAGCGTGAGGTTGAAGATCGCGGCGTCACGAAAGGGGGAGCCGGGAGGAGGTTTGAGTACAAAGGCGTCGGGCGCGCGCCCCGCCTTCGTCCATCCTTCGGGCGGTCGAATGTCGAGGCTGCCCGCCGCAGACGCGCCCATGAAAAACGCGCCCGATATCAGAACAAGGAGAAGCAGGCGGCGCACGGTCGCTTTGTCAGCCATGAAAATTTCCACCTTCCTTGAATCGGCCGCCGCGGTTTACACGCCCCGGCCGATTCAGTAGCTTATATGACAGGCGCGCCAACAGAAAGAGCATCATGCTTCGAGAAGAGTTCGCTGAAAGCCTCCCGCTTCCCCTCGTCGACACCTTCGGACGAGAGCACGATTATCTTCGCATCTCCATCACCGATCGCTGCAACCTGCGCTGCCAGTACTGCATGCCGGAGCACATGGCGTGGATGGAACGCGTGGACATCCTCACTTTCGAGGAGATCGTCCGGTTCACGCGGGTTGCCATCTCGGCCGGGGTGACGAAGGTTCGCATCACCGGCGGCGAGCCCCTTGTGCGAAGAGACGCGGTGAGCCTCATCGAGGGGCTGGGTTCCCTCGACGGGCTCACCGATCTCTCTCTCACAACGAACGGTGTCCTGCTGCGCAAACTCTCCGAGCCGCTCTACAAGGCGGGGCTGCGCCGCGTGAACATCTCTCTCGATTCACTCCGCCCCGAGCGTTACCACACGCTCACCCGCCGCGACACGCTTCCCGCGGTGCTCGATGGGATCGAAGCGGCCCTCGATGCCGGTTTCTCTCCTGTCAAAATCAACGCCGTCATGATGAAAGACGTGAACGTCGACGAGGCGCTCGACTTCGCGAAGCTTACCCGGAGCCGCCCCTTTCATGTGCGCTTCCTCGAGTACATGCCCCTCGACGGACAGGGGCGCTGGAAGCGTGAGGACGTGGTGACCGGCGAGCAGATCCTGGCGCGCATCCGCTCGGCCGGCGAGGTCGAGCCCGTGGCCGGCGACGACCCTTCGGAAGTTGCTCGCCGCTGGCGTTTCAAGGACGGGATGGGCGAAATCGGCTTCATCAATCCGGTCAGCGAGCCATTCTGCGACACCTGCTCCCGCGTCCGTCTCACCGCCGACGGCATGATCAAGAACTGCCTGCTCGGAAACGACGAGTTCAACGTGAAGAGCATCATGCGTACGGGCGGCTCCGACGAGCAGATCGCCGGTCTCATCCACCTGGCCGTCCGGATGAAGGCCGAGCACCACGGGAT
>CBDUXZ010000129.1:0-6216 GCA_965371325.1 uncultured bacterium
CCCTCTTTGATTTCACTTTTCCCGCGGTTGCGCTAACGGCAGGGAGGAGGATTTCGCGGAGGCTGGCGGCCAACTTCGAAGAGACCAGAATCGAAGACCTCTGGCTGAAGTTCTACTGTGTGTCCAGCAACCTGACCCGGGCCGGAGAGACGGTTCATCATGAGGGAACGGTCTGGAAGCGGGTCAGGGCGAGCATCTCACTCCCGGGAATCATGCCACCCGTTTTTCACGAGGGCGATCTGCTGGTGGACGGGGGCGTGACCAATAATCTTCCGGTCGATGTAATGCGCTCTGTTTGCGGGGGAGGCACCGTCATCGCGGTCGACGTGTCACCCAAGGCGGGCAGCAGGCATCAGGCGCCCTTTGGAGAGTCGCTGTCCGGATGGCGCGTGATTTCAAACAGGGCCAATCCCTTCGCCGAATCCATGGATGTGCCCACTATCGCGAATGTGCTCATGCGGACAACCCTGCTTGGAAGCTCCGGCCGTCAGGCAGCGATGATCCAGCAGGCGGATCTGTGTATTGCTCCCGACTTGAGTGACTTCGGCCTCCTCGAGTTTCGCGCCTTCGAGAAGATAGAAGATGTCGGTTACCGGCACGCCGTTGAGCAGCTAAAGGAATGGGCGGCCACCGGGGCGGCTACCCGGTGACCGCAGGCGCGGTGCCCACATCGCACATGGTCCAAGACCTCTCCTTCTGACCCAGGCTCCCGGCGATCCGCCTATGCACGCGTTCATTCGATTTGTCCTGGAAAGGCTCGTCCGCCTCTTCTACCACACGATTTCCGTTTCCGGCGCAGGGCGGATTCCTGCAAGCGGGCCCGTTATCGTGGTGGCCAACCACCCGAATGGACTGATAGATCCCGTCATCCTGGGACTGGGGCTTGATCGGCCGGTGGCGTTTCTGGCCAAGAGCACCTTTTTCAGCAATCCGGTCGCCCGGGTTGCGATGGACGCCTTTGGCGCCATTCCCGTCTTCCGCGCATCCAATGGCGCAGCCACCGGGAAGAACGAAGAGACCTTTGCGCGCTGCCGGGCCCTACTTGCCCACCAAGGATGGGTGGCACTTTTTCCGGAGGGGACCACGCACGACGAAACGACCCTCAAGCCCTTCAAGAGCGGCGCTGCGCGCATCGCGCTCAGCGCCCTCGAGGAGGCCGGCCCCGCGCTCGGGCTTCAGGTCCTTCCCGTCGGACTGATGTATGAAGATAAACAGGTTTTCCGCTCCCGCGTCGCGCTGGGCGTGGGAGAGCCTTTCGATCTTGCCGCATACCTCGATGAGTATAAGGAGAACCCGCGCGGGGCTGTTCAGAAGGTGACGGGGCTCATCCAGGAATCGCTCGGACAGGTCACGCTCGAGGCCGAGAACCACGCGTTGTGGCGCGGCTTCGTGGCTGTGGCGGCCTGGACCAACCCCGATGCGGCCGGCAACCTCGCCGCTCGGGAGGAACGCGCACGCGAGTTGGCCGCCGCTTACCACCGTCTCGTCGCGAGCGATCCCGATCGTGCCGACGAAGTGATCGCGTTCATTCGCCGCTTCGTTCGAATGCTTCAGGCGGTCGGGATCGACGATCCATTTCGGCTCGATACCGGTGACAAACCGGGTGTTGCCGCGGTCACCGCGTCACTGTTGCAGCTTCTGCTGCTCCTGCCTCTGGCGCTCATCGGCGCCCTGTTCGGATGGTTGCCCTACCGGCTCGTACGCCCCCTTGCCAACAAGCTGTCGGGGGGTAAGGTCGAGCTCATCGGAACAATCAAGCTGCTCCTCGGGGTGGTGATATTGACAATCTCCTACGTCTCCGAGGCGGCCCTCGCGGGAAACTGGCTCGGATGGCCGACGGGTTTGGCAACACTGGTCCTCGCGCCTTTGACGGGCCTGGTCGCCCTGCGCTTCGACGAGCGTCTTGCGCTACGGAGAGAGTCCCTCCGCGCCTACTGGCTCAGGGCAACGCAGGCGGGCGTGGCAGAGGAAATCAAGTCGCGCCGCCGGGAGTTATCCGAAACGGTGGAGCTCGCCCTCGGGAAAACTGCCGGCACATGATTCGTCCGTCACTTCGTTGCACAAGTCGCTACAGATGCTCCGGCGAAAGCCGGGATGCCGGCGTCATCCCTGGAACGTTATCTGTGTGATATGCTCGCGCCCATGAGCCGCCGCCTGCATCTCTCGCCCGAAGCCCGCACAACGATGCGCCATCTGCTTCACCAGATGCGCACGCCCATCGGCCAGATTCTGGGCTACAGCGAGATGCTGGAGGAAGAGGCGCGTGAACGCGGCCAGGATGACTTCGTCCCGGATCTGGAGAAGATTCGGAACGCTGCGAACAAACTTCTGAGCTTCGTGACGGACACCTTCGAACCGGCCAGCGACCCGCCAGCTTCCCCGAAAACCACTGACAGCGCCGCCACTGCCGCGGCTCCCGCCGTGGCGCAGACAACGCCCCGGCCCGGGACCAGAATCGCTCCGCCATCCGGTGCGCCAGTGCCCGAACCTGCTCTGGGATCCATTCTCGTAGTTGATGATGAGCCCGATAACCGTGATCTCCTTTCCCGTCGTCTCGAGCGGGCGGGACACAAAGTCGCGACCGCCGGGGAAGGGCGCGAAGCGCTCCATCTCATCGAAGCGAACGATTTCGACCTCATCCTGCTCGATGTCATGATGCCGGGCATGAACGGCTTTCAGGTGCTCGACGCCATTCGCAGTTCACGCTCGTTCTACGATCTACCGGTCATCATGGCGACTGCTTTGGGAGGAAGCCATGACACGGTGGAAGCGCTCCAGCGCGGCGCCAACGATTACGTGACCAAGCCCTTTGACTTCCCCGTCGTCCTTGCCCGGGTGAGAACACAGCTCGCCCTGAAGCACGCCGCCCGGGAGATCACCGAACTCATCCAGCAGCTCGAAACCCGTAACACTTTCATCCGCCGCACCTTCGGACGCTATGTCTCCGACGAGGTCGTCTCGGCAGTCCTCGAAACCCCCGGCGGACTCGAGATCCGGGGCGAGAAGCGCCGTATTACCACGATGATGAGCGATGTTCGCGGCTTCACCGCGCTGACCGAATCTCTGACGGCGCAGCAGATCGTCTCCCTCCTGAACATCTACCTGGGGCGAATGTCCGACGTGATCCAGCTTCATGGCGGCACGATCGAGGAGTTTATCGGCGACGGGATCATCGCCTTCTTCGGGGCGCCCATCACCTACGACGATGACGCCGCGCGATCGGTCGCGGCTGCGCTCGCCATGCAACTCGCGATGGAGGGGGTGAATCAGCAGAACCGCAAGTCGGGCCTCCCGGAGATCGAGATGGGGATCGGGATTGCCACCGGTGAAGCAATCGTGGGGAACATCGGATCCGAAAGGCGTGCCATGTACGGCGCCATCGGGAGCACCGTGAACCTGGCGGCACGTATCGAGACCTACACTCTCGGCGGCGAAATCTACATCGACGATGAAACCCGGAACGAAATCGGCGACATTCTGAAAATGGACCGTGTGCAGGAAGTTCACCCGAAAGGTTTCGATGAGCCGATTAACATCCATCGTGTCATCGGAATCGGGGGACGGTACGATTTGGCGCTGCCCGACCAGGAAGAGGTGTTGACAGATCTCGCCAGGGCGCTCTCAGTGCGGTTCGCCGTTGTGAAGGGGAAAAGCGTCGGAGGAAGCTCCCGGACGGGAGACATCCTGGCGGTTTCGAGGAGGAACGCAAGGCTTCGTTCATCCGGGCCGCTGCTCGAATCGTCGAACCTGCGGGTAGAAATTCTGGATGAGGCCGGCGAGCCGATCGCCGGCGCCTTTTACGCGAAGGTTGTCGAGGGCGCGGAGGCGGAGGAAACCGGCCTCCTTCGCTTCACGGGGCGCTCTCCCGCGCTCAGCGCGGCGCTGGATGAGGCGCTGGGTGAAACGTCATCGGAGTGAGCGGCGAGACTGCCGTTCCTTATATTAGCCCTCCCCTCCCCCCCCCCAGGAGTTTCTCCATCTTCTCGAGAAGCCGCTTCAACTCCACCGGCTTGGTGTCGAAGTCATCGCAACCCGCTTCCAGCGCCTTCTCGCGGTCCCCCTCCATCGCGTGCGCCGTGAGTGCGATAACCGGTATGGTCTTGGTGTCCGGATTTGCCTTCAGCTCCCGGGTCGCGTCCCAGCCATGCATCACCGGGAGACTCATGTCCATCAGAATGAGATCCGGACACTCCGACTTCGCCGAGACAACGCCCTCCGCCCCGTCCACGGCGGTGACCACATCGTAACCACGTTTGATGAGCCGCCGCGAGAGCATATCCCGGTTCAGCTCGTTGTCCTCGACCAGCAAAATCTTGGGCATGGTTCAGGTTCCTCCTCTCGGTCAGGCCGACGCCTCGGGCCAGGCGAGCGTCCCGACCAAACTCCGCACCTCGTCAAGCAACTGCTGCTTTGTATAAGAGCTTTTCTCCAGAATCCGGACCACACTCCCCTCCAGTCGGGCGCGATCCTCGGCCGTAATATCCTTTGCCGTGACGATGAGCACGGGGATCTCCCGCCAGGCTTCGTTTGCACGGAGCCTGTCCACGCACTCGAACCCGTCCATCTCAGGCATCATGAGGTCCAGCAGAATGAGGTCGGGCACGGCCCTGGCAACGCACTCGAGCGCCACGCGCCCGTTCTCCGCCTCCACCACCTTCCACCCCGCACCCTCCACCCCCCGCCGCATCATCTCCCGGATGGCCGGGTCGTCGTCGACAATGAGCGCCGTCGCGCGGGCATTGTCGGAAGGCGCGTACTTGCGAAGCACCGCACCGAGTTGATCCCTGTCAATGGGCTTGGTCAGAAACCCGGAGGCCCCCAGGGTGTAGCCCATGTTCCGGTCGTCGGTCATGGTCACCAGGATGACCGGGATGTTCGCTACCGCCGGGTCGGCTTTGAGACTGCCTAGTACCGCCCAGCCATCCATGTGCGGCATGAGAACGTCGAGGGTGATCAGGTCGGGATGGTGCTCGCGTGCCAGGCGCAGCCCCTCTTCCCCGCCCGCAGCCGGGATGACACGATACCCCTCCCCCTTCAGGAAACGGCAGATCAGGTCCAGGGCTGCCGGGTCGTCATCGATCACCAGCACCGTCGCGCCATCCCGAAGCGACGCGGCAGTCCCCAAGCCAGGTGACGGCGTCATCTCGGCCTCCTGCGCAGCGGCGCTCGGCGTCCGGGCGGGCAGATGAATTTCGAAACACGAGCCCTCCCCCGGCGCGCTCGTCACATCGATGCGCCCACCCAGCATCTCGCAGAACTTCTTCGTGATCGGAAGCCCCAATCCGGTGCCGCCGTACTCCCTCGTCGTCGATGCCTCCGCCTGGCCGAATTCCTCAAAGATCTTCCCGCGCTGCGCCTCATTCATACCGATCCCGGAATCCTTTACCCGAAAGTGAAGCCAGTCCCCTTCCCGCCCGCTTTCGCGTGTGACATCAAGACTGATCGTTCCATTCTTGGTGAACTTGCTCGCGTTGCTGAGGAGATTGAAGAGCATCTGGCGCAGCTTGGTCAGGTCGCAATGCATGGTGCCCAGCCCTTCGAGGGTACCGACCTCGAGGGTATTCTCGTTCTTGCTCATCATCGGCTTGACGGTGCCTTGCACGCCCCGGACGGTTTCGGCCACGTCGCAGTCCTCCAGGTAGACCTCCATCTTCCCGGCCTCGATCTTGGAGAGATCGAGCACCCCGTTGATGAGAGTCAGCAGGTAGCGGCCGGAGCTGAGGATCTTGTCGAGATCGGGAAGGTACTCCTCGTTGTCGTCGTCCCGGGCTTCTTCCTGGAGGATCTCGCTGTAGCCGATGATCGCGTTCAGCGGCGTGCGGAGCTCATGGCTCATGCTGGCGAGGAATTTGCTCTTCGCTCGATTGGCCTCGAGGGCTGCGGCCCGCGCGGCCTTCGCCTCTTCGTAATAGCGCGCGTTCCGGATTGCCGCCGAGAGCTGGGTTACATAGCGGCGAATAAGCTTGATTTCGTCCTGCGTCAGGTTGAATTGCTCGCGCGTGCTCCCAAAAAGGATGGCGCCGTCGACTTCGTTTTCGACCTCGATGGGGCAGAACAGGAGGGACCTTGCACCGCTGATTTTGTGAATACGCTTGTCGGAGGGGCTCATCATCGCCACTATCTCGGGTGAAACGTCGCCCACGAAAAAGGGCCTTCCCGACTTCACCACGTGGACGATACCGCTGTTCACCTCGTCCATGGGGATGTTCTTCTCAC
>CBDUXZ010000130.1:0-6204 GCA_965371325.1 uncultured bacterium
CTGCAGAAGTTATGCGCTTGTCAATTCCACCGATGCCAATAGAACATGGCCCCTGCGAGCGCTTCCAGTTAGAGCATTTTTCTGTAAGGATTTGCTGTACATCTCACCCGGCCGAGGGGCGAGTAGAGCGCCGCCTCGGCGGGCGTGAAAGCGGAATAATATTCACCCGAGCAGGGATAGCGAAACGGATCCGAGCTATTCCGATCTAGACCAAGAACTAGCACATGGAATAATCGTGCCTTTTCCTCAGCAACACGCGTTAATTCTTTTTGAGTTCGGACAGTTGGGCCCCTTGGGGGATCGGCCAAACGTGCTGGATCGACCCAGAAATTATGCCGAATCGTAGGATCTCTGTTCTGGGTATAAATCGGGCTAATGCGAAGCTTCGGCTTGCATCGGGCAGAACACAGAGCCACCGGGTGTGATTCGCCGGAGGAACTTCACCCGAACGATCGGTTCTCCGCTCCCGGTTCTCTAAAGGCCCGGCCCAAACTTTGCGGAGAACCGAGAGCCGGGAAAGCCCACACGCCAGCCAGTTCGCCTGGTTGAGAGGATCTTCCGGGCCCGAAGCCGACGCTTCCCTCGAACCCGAGGAAGCGAACTTCCCCGCAAACAGGCCACAATATCCAACCCCGCCCGCCACCCCTCGGCGGGCCCCTCTCTCAGAGAAAACTCGCAATCCCAAAATTGCTGGAGAAGTACCATCGCGAGCTTAGTCCGAACGAATTCTCGAGTTACGATTACGTATGAAATTTCAATCCATTCTGTCTTCTGAGAACCGACGGAAATCCTAACATTCCGAGAAAATTGAGCAAAGAGAGCCGCCGAGCCGAAATGTGAGAGAAACGTTTCGCGATTCAGGCTCTGGATTCGGGCTGGTGTTCGAATGCCATTCTCCGAAATATCCCGCAGCGGAGGCGCTAAACCTGGGCAGGGTCCCGAATGACATTCGGAGGTGGATTCTCAGAATTCAGACCCTATACGGTACGTTTTAGGAGCCAATGTCATTCGAGCCGCGTCCGAAATCCGAGTCTTCGATCACATCCCACGAGGTTCACACCACGTCAATGGTTTCGCCGTCTCCCTGAAGAACCGGCACTGGCACACGCCTGTATAGGCTCTTCCCGTGCGACCTGAACCCGGCCTACACTCCGGGCCGATCCAGAGCCGACAGGCGAGCGCCCGCATCCTCCAGCGTGATCAGCTCGGAGCGGAGAATTCGCTTTCACGTGTAGCCCTTTCGGGGTGTGGGGGTCAAGTGGAGGGGGTCGCGGGTTTCGGGTAAGCTCGGGCCCGCTTATTCAAGCGCGGGGGTGGGATGTGGTGAATCTTCGGTGGATTTGGCTGTTGCTCCTGGTGGCTCTCCTCGTTGGCTGTCCCGCCGGAGAGGGGCAGCCCGATGGGGAGGATGCGTCTTCTTCGGCGCAGCGTTCCGGGGAGGGTACTGAGGCGAACGCCCCGGGCAGCGATGCCCTCGCTCCGCCGGCCTCGGGAGCGCCGCTTCGCACCCTCGTGCTCGTGATTGACGGGTTGATTCCGGAGAGTGTGACGCCCGTTCAAACGCCGCAGCTCTGCCGGATCGCGCAGTGCCCGGGCGCCCCTCGTACCCAAGGCGGTAGCCGCGCCACCGTCTACGCCCAGGCGCGCGATGCGATGCTTTCGCAAACCAACGCGAATCACGTGGCGATGATGACGGGGGCCTATGGAGATGTGTCGGGGGCCGTGGGGAATGCGTTTTATGATCGGCGGGGGCAGGTCAAAAAGTCGTTGGTCGAGCCCGCGATGATCCTGGTGCCGACGGTGTTTGATGTGTTGGGGGATCCAGGCGGCAAGACCGAGGGCGGCTCGGCAGGAGCCTCGCCCTCCCAGGACAGTGGTTTCGGCGAGGCGTCCGTGGCTGCCGAGAACGGCGGCTCGGCAGGAGCCTCGCCCTCCCGAAACAGCCGAGCTCTCCCAAACAGCCAGGCCCTCTCTAGAAAAACAGCCGTGATCGCGGGGAAGGAGAAGTTGCGGAGGCTCTTCGATTGCACGAAGGACAACGGCAAGTGTGCGGCGAGCAACGATAACCCAGAGGGCGTGAGCGTTTCGCACGTGCGGCCGAGCTTCATCAAGGGGTCGGCCGTGAGACCGGCCCTGGGGAGCGGCGATTGTCCGGCCGAGCCGGCGTTGTCGTTCGGGGTGGCGAAGGATGCGTGCATCATGGATCTCGCCATCAAGCTCATCGTCGACGAAGACCCCGCTTTCATGCTCATCAACCTCGGCAAGGTCGATCAGGCGCAGCACTTCTTCGGGCCTGGGAGCGCGGATGCGAGCCGCTTCATCATGAAGGCCGACAGGGAGGTCGGACGGCTCGTCCAGCATCTTCAGAACAACGGGAAATGGGAGAGCACAGTGCTGTTCGTGCTTTCGGATCATTCGTTTTCGAATCAGGGAAAGGCGCCTGACCATCGCATCGATCTGGATGCGGTCCTTCAGGCGGACAGGAAGAACCATTCGGAGGCCTGGGGAGCAAACGGGGGTCTGGAAGAAGCCTTTGCGGTCGTCAACGCCGGCGGCGCCACGATGGTCACGCTGAAAAGCATTTCGGGGGAAGCTCAGACCCTGAATACCGCGCAGGCCGACGCGCTGAAACGCATGCGGGAGGTGGCGCTGTTCGAGAAGCCGGGTGTGCGGCGCGCGGGCGTTTCGGAGGCGCTTTATCGGTTGCCCCATCCGGGTGACCCGGGGCACACCGTGGCCGAGGTGCATCCGGATTGGCATCTCGACACGGCGCGGGCGGGGGACCTTATTGTAACGGCGATGGCGAGTGGGGCGGGGGGGGGAGCGGTTGAAGGTGGGGCGGCAGACGGCTCGGCGGGAGCCTCGCCCTCCCAAAAGAGCAAGCCCTCGCCTCAAGGGGCGCGTTTCGCAGGGGCGAACCCCTTCAAGACAAAGGCAGGCTACGGGTACGCCTTTGCGAGGAAGGGCTCGTTCGGGGGGCGCGCGATCGGCAACCACGGGCACCCGGGCGCGCGGCACATTCCGTTCATCATCGCGAGCGGGGGGGATTTCGTGGTGGATCAGGTGATAGAGGCGTCGGACCCCGCTGCGGTGAACGAGGGGGATGACACGGCGGCGTTGCCGGAGCAGGCGGAAGTCGTTGACGTGGCGCCGACGATCCTCTGGTTGCAGGGGTTGCTGGCGCCGGATGCTAAAGATGCGAAGGCCCTCCTGCCGCAGTCGGAGGGGCGGGTTTTGAGAGAAGCGTTCAGGGAGGGGTGGGCGCCTTAACGGCTGGGGGCAAGTGCGAGGGGGATTGCTTCGTCGCTGGCGCTCCTCGCAATGACAGAGTACGCGGGGCCGCGGCTCGGCGGGAGCCTCGCCCTCCCAGACCGAGTATCGCCCTCACGGGGCGGCTGTGGCATCATGTCGGCATGGCCTCTAACGATAATTCTGCGAGAAACCCCGTTCGCGAAGGCCTCATGCGCGGGATGGGCTTTGGGCTCGCCTACGCGGTGACCGAGATCACCGTCGGCTACCTGCCCATTGCAATGCGGATGCATCTTCAGGCGCCGCTGCACGCCATTCTGAAATCGCTGGCTTTCGATCTCGTGTTCTTTGCCCTTCTCGGCCTCATGGCCGCCCCGCTTCTGCGCCGAAAGCGCGGGAGTCTCCTGCACACGCTCGCCCTCACGGCGATGCTCGCGGCAATCTCGGCCTATCTCAGCCCCCGGTTCATGACCGCCATACTTCTGGTCGTCGTCGTCGTGCTGGTGACGCTCGCGCTGCACGCCCTCGCGCTGAAGCTCGCAAATCGGCCCGCACTCGCCCGGCTCCGAGTTCCCGCGGCCGTCATCCTGCTTGTCGCCGCCTTCACGCTGCCGAAGCTCGCGGTTCCCGCGCCCCCCGAACTCCCGGAGCCCACCTCGCAGCCCCCCGCCGGCGCGCCCAATCTTCTTCTCATCGTCACCGACACCGTGCGCGCCGATCACCTCGATCTTTATGGTTACGAGCGCGAGACGGCGCCAACACTTGCACGTATCGCAAGGGAGGGGACGGTTTTCGATCGCGCGATCGCTTCGAGCACGTGGACCGTTCCGAGCCACGCGTCGATGTTCACGGGAAAGTATCCTTCCGCCCACGGCGCGCACCACGAGGGCAATCTTCTGCCCTACGAGAACACGACGCTCGCGGAGGTCCTCCACGCGAACGGCTACACCACCGTCGGCTTCAACTCGAACCCCTTCATGACCGACTCGAACGGCTTCACCCAGGGCTTCGAGCGGATGGACCCCTCCTGGCTCATGATGACGGCGCCCATGCTGTTCCTCCCCTACCGCATCGGCGCGCGGTCGGGCCTGGTTTTCGAGGATCATGGCGCTCGGGAGGTGACCGACCGGTTCTTGAAGTGGTTCGGCGAGGAGTGGGACGGCGAGACGCCCTTCTTTACGTTCCTGAACTACATCGAGTCGCACTTCCCCTACCACACGATGCCGCCGGGCGCGCGTGATCGGTTTCTGGAAGACGGCGTGCCCGTGAGCGCCATGCGCAACGCGTCGGACGCCGTCATCGGCGGGCAGATGTTCGGCGACGCGGTTTCCGACGAAGACGCGCGCCTCGTGCGCGATCTTTATGATGCGGGCATCCGTTACGAAGACGGGCTCATCGCACATGTGATCGATGCGCTGCGCGAGCGCGGGACACTCGACAACACGGTGCTGATGATCGTTTCCGATCACGGCGAGCTTTTCGGCGAGCACGGGCTTTACGGGCACGAGATGTCGCTCTCGGAGCACCTCATCCGTGTGCCTTTTATCGTGCGCTATCCGGGGCGCGTGCAGAAGGGCTGGCGCATCGCCACGCCGGTGAGCACGGTGTCGCTCTTTGCGACAGCGCTCGATCTGGTCGGTGTTTCGCCGCCGGAGCCACCCCAGGCGCCGAGCCTCGCGCCCCTCTTCGCCGGGAGAGTTGCGCCGAGGGCGCCCATTCTTGCGGAGCAGCACCGGTACAAGGGAAACATCCCCGGCACCTACAAGCCCCAGGGACCCTTCGACCAGTTGAACGTACGCTATCGCGCCCTCGAGGAAGACGGTTGGAAGCTCATCGTCGACTCGACGGGGAACCAGTGGCTTTACCGGCCCAGGTCGGAGCCCGAGGAGCTGGTGAACCACGCCGACGCGGAGCCAGAAGTCGTGGCGCGGCTCGCGGCGCGGCTCGAAGCTGTGGTGAAGGGGCTCGGCCTGGGCGACATCGACGCGGAGAAGCTCGGCCCCGGCGGCGACGTGGAGCTCGACCCCGCCGCCCGCGAACGCCTGAAAGCGCTGGGCTATGTGCAGTAGGCCCGGGTCAACAGATGGGGTCAGGTCTCTATATTGCGCCTGGCGCAATATAGAGACCTGACCCTGGAGATTTAATCCCGGAGATTGCGTTCTCCGATGAGGCGCGGGAGGCTCCCATGGACCCTGAAACCGTCATCAAGCTGCACGCGAAGGGCTATGCGAAGATCGCCTACAAACTCCAGACCTTCCTCTACCGGTTTACGAATGGCGCCCTCGGGGGGAAAACCGAGGGGGTGCCCGTGCTGCTCCTCACGACGACTGGCCGGAAGTCGGGGCAAGCCCGAACGACGCCGCTTCTTTACATGGAAGACGGTACAAACTATGTGGTCGTGGCGTCGAGTGCGGCGCAGCCGAGGAACCCGTCCTGGTGGCTGAACCTCGAGAAGAACGCGGATGCGCTCATCCAGATTGGTTCGGAGAAGAAAGCGGTGCGCGCCACGCGGGCAGACAAGAACGAGAAGAAACGTCTCTGGCCGGGCCTCACGGCGATGTATCGCGGGTTCCAGGTCTACCAGGACCACGTGGAACGCGACATTCCCGTGGTCATTCTGACGCCGGTGTAGAAAGCGGGCCCGGCGCGCGCCCACGGAGGTCCCATCCGAAATGCATCCCTTCACCCCCCTTCTCCGCGCTCTCCTTCCCCTCGTGGCCGCCGCACTCATCGCGGCAACGCCTCTCAATGCACAGGCCATCGACCCGTGGCCTGGCGATCCGGGCACGGAGATCGGCAATATCGGGCAGGCGGGCGGGCTCCCCACGGGGTATGAGCCGAGCGGCGCGGTGTGGCATCCCGGCCTCAACCAGCTGCTCATCGTGGGCGACGACGGGGACGTCACGAAAATGGATTCAGACGGGGCGAACAAGACGACGTGGTCGCCGGGCGGAG
>CBDUXZ010000131.1:0-6156 GCA_965371325.1 uncultured bacterium
ATCGGCTCCGGCACGATACCGGACAGAACGACGGGGATTCCCGGCTGCGGGGTTTCCACCTTTTGCGCGAGCGCTTCGCGCGCAACGCGCACGAATACCTCGGCCGGGAGAAATTCCCGAGCACGCACCAGCGTGTAGAACGCCCTGTCCGAGAGGGGGAGCCGGCAGCGATGCTTCAGAAGATCGGCACGGCATCGCTCCGCGGTCTCCTCCTCCGCGATGGAGTTCATCAATTCTGAATCCGACGGGCTCCGGCCGGTGATCTCTGAAAGACTCCTGTAAACGGATCTGAACTCATCCGCGAAAAAACCAACGGCTTTCCCGGCGTTGTCCTTGTCTCCCCGGGGGAGATAGAGGGTCAGTACGGGTTGTTCCGGTTTTATGAAATCCAGCAGGACGCTCCCGAGGCCCTGAAGCGAATCACAGCCATGGGGAACCAGGATCAGGTCCGTGACATCGAGTCCGCCCGACAAGAGGAACGAGAGTCCGTTCCGGATGATGTTGCAGGTATAGGCCTGAAGATGTGCGTCTCCCGGTGCGGTACTGACGCCGGGCGGTCCCCACACCTCCACGGGTAGAATTCCGAAAGCGCTCAGCAGGCCGCGGGGGTAATGAATGGGAAAGACCGCGGCTACAAGGCCTCCGGCTGCTTTGTGGTCCCTGACGACCTCGAGGCGTCCCGGGATGGAGAGGTCCTCAGTTAATCTTTGTGTCATGGAGATTAGACTAATTCATTAGCCATGAAAGTCAAACAGGGCGCTCTGTGGCTCTGTATCCCGAGGCGTGCTAATTTCATCTTATTCCGGGGCGCTCACCTCTGACAGAGGCGGGGGGGCGGCCCGGTCGCGCCATGTGGGAGGCAATTCAAGATGTCCGCATCGACCTGGAAAGAAGTGCTGGCTGACAAGATGGTTCCTGAATGGGCCGCTGAAATCGACCTGTTCGAGAAACAACTCGAGCTTCGCAGGCAGGCCAGGCTCGAGGAGAAGGTCTTCGCGGAAACGCGCCTTCGCCGTGGCGTGTACGGCCAGCGCTACGACAACGGCCAGCGCTTCGACGGCATCGACGAGCGCACCCTGGCCTATGATGATCGGCCCACCAAGGGTCCGGAGACGGTCTGGGATGCGCCGGGCATGCAGCGCATCAAGATCCCTTACGGCGGGCTGAGCCCGGATCAGATGGACACCCTCGCCGCCCTGGCCGAGGAGTATTCCGACGCGATTCTCCATGTCACGACCCGGCAGGACTTTCAGCTGCACTTTATCCACATCGAGGATACGCCTGATCTCATGCGGCGCCTCGCCGCCACAGGCATGACGACGCGCGAAGCCTGCGGGAATTCCGTTCGAAACGTCACGGCCTGTCCCATCGCCGGGGTCTGCCGGACCGAAGCCTTCGATGTCTCGCCGTACGCCCAGGCGCTGATGAGCTTCCTCCTCGGTCACCCCGACGTTCAGGATTTCGGTCGCAAGTTCAAGCCGGCCTTTTCAGGCTGCGAGCAGGAGGCCTGCGGTCTTGTGCAGTTGCACGACGCGGGTTTCGTGGCGCGCATCCAGGATGGAAAGCGCGGATTCAAGGTGGTGGTGGGCGGCGGCCTTGGCGCGGTGCCACACCAGGCCCGTGTGCTCTCGGAGTTCACGCCGGTGGAGGAGCTTCTCCCCCAGGTACAGGCAGTCGCGCGGGTCTATGCCCGTCTCGGTGAGAAGCAGAATCGGAACCGTGCGCGAATCAAGTTTCTTCTGGCGAAGCTTGGCATCGAGGAGTTCCGCCGCCTGGTGGAGGAGGAGCGAAAAACGCTTCCCTACGACGAACGCTGGACGGCCTATCTCGACGACCTGCCGCGCACGGGCGGCGACCTGGCTCGCGATCCGGCTCCCCTCCCCGCGGGAGGCCGGCCGGAGGACTTCGATGCGTGGTTCGAAACGAACGTCCGGAGGCAGCGCCAGGAAGGGTATGCGGTGGTCACCGTGAACCTGCCGCTCGGCGATATTACGTCCGATCAGACACGCGCCCTGGCCGACATCGCCCGCGCCTACGTGGGCGACAATCTGCGGACGACCGTCGAGCAGAACCTCGTCCTGCGCTTTGTGAGCGAGGGCGATCTCGTGGAGATCTACAAACGGCTCGACGCTGTCGGGCTTGCGGCGCCCGGGGCGGACACGATCGTCGACGTTACGGCATGTCCCGGCACCGACACCTGCAAACTCGGCATTGCGAGTAGCCGTGGCCTGGGCGGTGAGCTTAGGCAGCGGCTTGCGGCGAAGTCGGCCTCTCTTCCCCAGGCGATCAAGGATCTCAGAATCAAGATCTCCGGCTGTTTCAACAGCTGCGCGCAGCACCATGTTGCCGATATCGGTTTTTACGGAAACAGCCGCAAGGTGGAAGGGCGGGGTGTTCCGCACTTCCAGGTGATTCTCGGCGGGCAGCGAACCGATAACGCCGCAAGCTACGGGCTGGCGATGGGCTCGGTGCCCAGCAAGGCCGCCCCGCAGGTGGTGGAAGCGCTGACGGATGCCTATGTGCAGGGGCGTGAGAAGAACGAGCGCTTCCAGGACTGGATCCAGCGCATGGGCAAGCGCGATGTTCGCGCGATCATCCAGCCCTTCACGAAGGTGCCCCCTTATGCGGAGAGCCCCGACTTCTACACCGATTGGAGCGATCCGCGCGGCTTCTCCCTCGGAGATCTGGGCGTGGGCGAATGCGCCGGCGAGGTTATTTCCCTCTTCGGAATTGAGGTTGTGAAGGCCGAGTCACAGTCATTCGAGGCGCAGGTGGCGCTCGATGAGGGGGACTACGAGGGGGCTGAGGAGCAGGCCTACCGCGCGATGCTCTCCGCTGCGCGAGCCCTGGTTCGTACGGAGTATATCGATGTCACCGAGGATGCCGACGACATCGTGCGGGAGTGGAAGGCGCGCTTCTTCGACGATGAGCGTTTCTTTGACAAATATGCCAGGGGCAAGTTCGGACGGTACCTCCTCGACCGACACGCCAGTGCTGAAGAGAAGATCGATCGCGACGTGGCGTCCCGTCGCATCGAGGAGTCGCAGCTCTTCATCGAAGCGGCGCACGCTTGCGAAAGTCGCACGACTGCAGCTGCGGCGCAGACCGCCGAGGAAACGCCGGGCTAGGCCAGCGCCTGATCCGGACCGGTCTTCGAACGGAACCCATGATCCCGAAACGAATCGCCATCAAGTTTTTTGCGAGCCCCGATCCGGGAGCCGGACTCAACCTCGGCCCGGCGATCGATATGTTCCATAAGTTTATTCAGTCGAAAAAGGTGGAGGGGCTTCTGATCGACGTCGCCGATTACGCCCACGTGCCCGAGGGGCCGGGAGTCGTATTGATCGGGCACGATGTTGATTACGGCATCGACCGTACCGGCGGAAGAACCGGGCTCCTTGTGACGCGCAAGCATTATGCCGATGCTTCGCTCCGCGACGTTCTGCGAGATACGTTGCGGAAGGGGCTCGTGGCCATTCGGGCGATCGAAGACGACGGCTCTCTTCAGCTGCGCTTCGCGCCTGATGTATTTACGCTCCAGTTTCCGGACCGCCAGGCCGCACCCAACACCGACGACGCCTTCGAGACCATCCAGGCCGAGATCGCGCCCGTCTTCGCGGAACTCTTCGGCGATGCAAAGCATGAGATCAGCCGCGCGAATGCCGACGATCCCCGGAAGATCCTCACCCTGTCCGTCGCGGCGAAAGAAACCGTCGCCGCTGATGCCCTCCTGGCCCGCCTCGGCGCCGAGGCCTGACTCAAAATAGCCCTTGTGATTGCGAGTGCGGAGGGGGAGGCTCCTGCCGAGCCGCGTTCAGTCCTGCTCACTACCCCTGGCCGCGGAAACGATGATGTGCGCGGCCTGTTCCGTGGTGAGGGTATCTGTGTTGATCAGCAAATCGTAGTGCGTGGGTAGCTCTTCTTCGATCTGGTAGAAGCGCTTGATGTAGTCTCGCCGCGCCTCTTCGGAGTCCTTCAACGCCTTCAGCGCCTCCTTCTCGTTCATCCTGCCGCCTCTTGAGAGATGTTTCACGCGGGTTTCCAGCGATGCCGTCACGAACACGCGGAGCACCCCTTCCATGAAGCCCAGCGCCATCGACGCCGCGTGCGCCAGGATGACGACGTCCCCTTTCCTTCCCGTTTCATAAACCACAGCGCGGATGAGCGCGCGAAAATCCTCCGGAACGAAGCTCTGCGGTCCGTGCTCGCCCCGATCGTCCGGCGTGTGAACCTCCGCAGATCGTCCCAGCCAATCGAGTATGCGATCGACGATAGGCTGTTTGTGCTCCGCCTGTTCCACGAGCTTGGGGTTCACCTTCACTTTCTTCGCGGCAGTCACGACGATCTCGTCATCGACGTAGCGAAAGCCCAGACGCCTGGCCACCAGACCGCCGATGCTCTCTCCGCCGGCGCCCAGCGTCCGGGAAATGCATACGACCCGTTTGTTCATGCCGATCTTCCTCTCGGTAGACGGGCAACCACGCGTCCTTCCTCGTGATTGACCGGGGCAGGGGAACAGTAAAGCAGGAACGGGGGGCTCTGGGCAACAGCGCATCTCCCGGCCTCTGCGCTGTGGTTTCCACTGGGTTGTTTGGACGGGGCGTTCGAGAGAATTTCATCAGGGAGGGTGGAATACCCCTTGATCTCCTCCTGATTGCGCGGTCGGGCACGAGAACGATAGAGTGGTGCGATGGGCCTGTTTATCGGAAAGATCACGGACGAGGGCTACGAGCCGCCATTGATCCACAGGTGGCTCTCGCCGCGCGTGTCGGGAAATGAAATCAACGGGCTTGGCGAGCCGGGGCGCCGCCCCCCCAGGCCGGTCTACTGGCACGAGCCGCGCATGCTCGCCCACGGCTGGTTGCAGCGCCTCCTCACGGCCCGCGCGCGCTTCACACCGGCGCTATGGCGGGTGGGGTACGAGAACGAGGTGCTTCAGGCGAGGCGCCACCGGCCGATTGCCACGACGAAGAAAATGGCCACGCCGGAGGAGTGGGCGGAGGGGGTGAGGAAATACGCCGGAGAGAACGAAGCGGATCTTGTCGGTATCGCACGGGTCGATCCGGACTGGGTGTTCGAGGGATATCGTGTCTCGACGCCATGGATTGTGGTTCTGGGCGTGGCGATGGATCACGCGCGGCTCTCCACCGCGCCGGCGATCGAATCCGTCGACGAAGTAATGGCCCAGTACAACCGCGGCGTGCGGGCGGCCAAGGGGCTTGCCAACTGGATACGCAGCCAGGGTATGAGGCCGAGGGCCACAGCGGCCCCCAGGCAGGACCGGTGGCCCTCATCCCGGCAGCCCTGGCCTGCGGCTTTGGCGAGCTGGGAAAGCACGGCTCGATCATCAACCGCGACTACGGCTCTTCTTTCCGCCTCGCCTGCGTTCTGACCGACCTGCCGCTCGTTGCCGACGTACCCGATAAGCTGGACGTCGACGACTTTTGCCGGAACTGTCGCCTCTGTACGGCGGAATGTCCACCGAACGCGATTTTTGATGAGAAGCAGACGGTGCGCGGCGAGCGGAAGTGGTATGTGGACTTCGACAAATGCATTCCGTACTTCAACGACACCTTCGGATGCGCGATTTGCATTGGCGTCTGCCCATGGAGCCGCCCCGGCCTGGCGGCCCGGCTCGCTGAGAAGATGGCGCGCCGGCGCTCAGAGGGCGCTGGGCTTTAAAGCCTTGCAGATCGAGATATATCCCGGTAAATATGCTCCCACGCAGGTTGGGGGTCAGGCATGCCTGGCCCCCCAGATTCAGCTTGGGACCCCATCGTCTAGAGGCCAAGGACTCCGCCCTTTCAAGGCGGCAACACGGGTTCGACTCCCGTTGGGGTCACCATCTCCCAAGCCAGTTTAAAACATGTCATCGCGAGGAGGGCCCTCGAGGTCCCGCGCGAAGCGCGGGCCGAGAAAGTCTTGCAATCGGTCCGACGCAGCAATCCCCGCATCAGGATTCGCAGAGCACGAGTGACAATCGGCAGATCCCGTTGGCGAGGCTGACCACGCCGACAAGCTCGAGGAATTGCTCGACCGTGAGCTGTTCGCGAAGCTTGCGACCCCTGCGCTGGATGTCGACGGGGCGGTAGCGGATGGTTTCGCGCGCGTAGGGAACGATGGCCGCCTCGATCGGATCCAGCTTGGGCGAGGCGA
>CBDUXZ010000132.1:0-6092 GCA_965371325.1 uncultured bacterium
ATGTTGCCTTCGGTGAGATTCTTGGACCACATTTCATCCACCGTGTTGACCTTGTTGTTCCCAACGTCACCCAGAACCACCTGTACCCTAATGCCTAGCGACTCCAGCAGGGTTGCCTCGTCGGGGGAGACGGTCCCGCCCGCCTTCGCACGCGCGAGTCCCGCCCGAAGCAGCGACGCGCGCGCCACCTGCGGCGTCTGCGCGATCCAGAGTGTGCCGCGATCCGGCGTTGCCTCGATCCGTTCATCTTCCCCGACGACTTTGATGGTGTCATTGACGGGAACCGCCAGGATCGCCGCCCCCTTGCGCCGGGCCGCGTGGACGACGCGGGAGATGTCGTTCGGGCGAACAAGCGGGCGAGCGGCGTCGTGAACGGCAACCATCGGATCCTCGCCCGCCATGTCCACGAGGGCGCTCAGCCCTGCGCCAAGAGAATCCTGCCGTTCCGCGCCTCCCGCCACAATGGTCCTCACTTTTGCTCCCGCAGCGCTCGCGACCTCCTTGGCCCGCCCCTCCTCCCCCGGTGGCGCAACGACGGCGACCGCGGCAATGGCATGACTCGCCTCGAAAGCCCGCAGTGACCAGTAGAGCATCGGCCTGCCACGAATCGGAAGGAAGGCTTTACCCTCCGCCGGGGCATTTTTCCCCATGCGCACGCCGCGGCCCGCGGCAAGGATAAGTCCGATGGCCCCCGAGGGAGAGTCGGCCGCACTTCCGGATGGCTCACGTGAGGAAACGGACAATGTTCATCCCCGGGAAGCCGGCCCCGCGCAGGCCGGGCATCAGGAAGTGGAATAGTAGCCTGTCCACGCGAACGACGACAACCGGGATCAGCCTCACCGGTCGAACATGAGGAGGAGAGCGGGAAGCAGCAGCAGATCACACAGGAGGCTCACCAGAATTGCGATGGCCATGAACAGGCCGAGATACATCAGTGGGAGAAAACCCGACGAAAGAAGCACGGCGAAGCCCGCCGTTAGAATCACGGATGCCCAGACGATCGGTGGACCGACTGTTTCGTACACGCTGCGCAGCGCGCGTTCGCCGCGCTCTCCATGGTCGAGCCGTGCGCGATAGGCACTGATGAAATGGATTGTCTCATCCACGATGAGGCCGAGGGCAATCGACGCGGCTATGCTGGTTCCCGTGCTGAGCGTCACGTCGAGTGTTCCCATGACCCCGAAGAGCACGGCCACCGGCACGAGGTTGGGGACCATGGCGAGAAGCCCGAGTTTGATCGATCGGAGATAGACACAGAGGACGATCGAGATTGCAATCAGAGCCACCAGAACGCTCGTGACGATTCCGCGGGCCACGGCTCCGCTCGTCTTGTTCAGAAGCTGCATCGTGCCGGTCGCCTTCACGACGATCCCCGGGCGGAAGATCTGCTTCCCCTCCTCTTCGATCAGAGCGATTGCCCGCGTAAGCTCACTCGAGGAGACAAGATTGGCCCGCACATAGACGTTTGCTTCTCGCCGATCCTCATCGACGTACGGGCGCACCACATGCGTGCGACCCCCGAGTTTGACGAGTCCCAGGATTCGCCCCACGTCCGTGACCCTCACAGGAAACCACGGTACTGCGTGGCTCTTTCCCTCGAGGGATCGCTGGACCACCGAGAGGATGTCGGGCAGGGCGAGGGTCTTGTTGACTCCACGGATGTTTTCGATCGCCCGCTGGAAGGCGGCTATCTCTCTGATGATCGCCGGATCGTCCAGGCCGCCCTTCCGTCCGGTGTCGATCAGCACCATCATGGGGATAGCGCCGGAGAGCCGCTCGCTCACGCGATCGATGTCATGGGGAAGCGGATGATCCTCATGGAAGTAGGCGAGGTAATCGGTGTCGATGCGGGTTCGCAAAAGGCCCAGAAGCGAAACAGCCATCAGGAGAAGACTGACGACGACGATCGCGCCGCGCCGGCGTACCACCCAGTGAGAGAGGGTCCGAAGGGCCGCCGTTCCGGAGAGTAAGGAGGCTCCCGACGACGTCACGGCGCCCTTTTTCCCCGGAAAGATCCGCTCCAGCGCGGGAAGCAGAAAGACAACGGAGACGAACATGCACGCCACGCCTGTCGCGGCGAAAATGCCGTGGTCGCGAATGGTGTGTATCCGGCTCGAGAGAAGCGCCAGAAACCCTATGCTGGAGGTGAAGGCCGAGAGAAAGACCGCCGCGCGCGTGCGCGCCCGGCGGGCGTCATCCGGAAGCGACGGAAGCGTATGAACAGCGTAGGTGCATCCGATTGCAAGAACGACGCTCGGGATGACCACGCTCACCACGGAGATGGTCCGCCCCATGAGCGAAATGCATCCCAGCGTGAGCACCTCCCCCGCGCCAATCACGGCAAGTGGCAGCACGAGCCCGCGCCACGCTCGAAACGTCAGTAGCAGAAGAAGGGCAACCACGATCACCGTAACGGGCGTTAACCGTTTCAAATCACGGTGGAGCAGATCGGCAATGGCCACCTTGGCAAGCGGAATGCCCGCCACCGTGACCTCTCCTGGACCGCTCCATCCCGCTACGGCCTTGCGGATCCCCGCGACAGCCCGCGCGAGAAACTCGCCGTCGCTGCCGTACTCCTTGAGGAGCACGTTCACCGCCGCAACGGTGCCGTCCGCCGAGACGACGTTGTCGAGAAGAATGGGGATGTCGAGGACGCGTTTTCGAAGCGCATCCCCGTGAACCGGCTGCATCGCCGTGCCGGCGATGGGGGCCGCCTGAAACTGCGCGCCGGACAGCGGCAGCTCGAAGTTCGTGAGACTCACGACTTCGGCGACCTCGGGGACCTGGCGGATGTCCCGCGTGAGCCACCGGAGGGCGGCAAGGGTATCCCGCGCGAAGACGTCGGGGGCCTCCACCATGACAACGATTACTTCGTCGACGGTTCCGAACTTCTCCCGCGCGATGTCCCGCAGGAGCCTTTCCGGATCGTCGTCGAGAAGCACGCCTTCCGCGGAGGTATCGACGCGGAGGTCGAGCGCCGCCATCCCCATGCCGAACACGAGGAAGAGGAACACGAAGGCGGTGGCACGAGGATACAGGCGGCCGGCGTCAGATAGATGTCGGAACAAGGTCCGTGGACTCCCGTCCGGGGGGCGCAAAATGCGGTTTGCGCGCATACGGCATGTCGCGCAGTCAGTGTGGAAGAAGGGTGGATGCTCAGCCGATATTCTGTCCGAAGGGGCTTGGGCAGCCAGGCGACGATCTTCGAGTCATCTCTAGTACCGGACAAGCGCCGCAGAATCAAGATCGCTGACGAAGCTCGGGTAGACGTGAAGGGCATCCTTCACCTGTTCATGCAGATGGTGCACCCCCTTGCGGGGGGCGTTGCGCATGGGGCTGCCGGGGCTGAAAACCCTTACCGGGTCCCCCCTTTTGCCCCTTCCATGCTTTGCAGCGGGCGTGGCGCGGGTTGTGCCCCGTTCAGCGAAAAACGCAACCGCCGGGCTTGCGGGCCGGCGCCTCGGTTTACGAAAGGTCGTGCCGGTATGGGAACGAGTTTTCCCATTATGGGAAAAGTCGTTCCGCGCATCCCGCGATTTTCAAGCACACTTCAATCGCCCGAACCGGAATGCGTAGTGGACTCGGTAACTTATCGCTTGTCGTCATTCTACCGCTTCATGGCACGAAACTTGCCTGTAGACAAAAGCTATTATTCAATCCTGCACCATGATCTGGCGCACGCAGCTCCCTCGGGCCGGGAGGGTTGCGCACGTCAGGACCAGAACGGGTCAGCCATTCGGCTGGCCCGTTCGTTTCGATTCGTCCGCACACCGGCGTCTCACCGCCGGAACGGCGGTCGCGGCCCGAAGGGGTCACGGTCAAGCTTTTTCCCCCGTAAATCAGCAGATCGTTGCAACGCCAGGGTCGCCCGGGAGGGAGGGAACACCGTTTACACTTGCGGTTACACAATGACTTGTTTTAGGCTTTTACTATTAATTGCACCAGAGCTAGCCACGGGAAATCGGAGGTCATCCCAATGAAACGAACACGTGCAAGAAAGGCGAAGGGCGTGATGCGAAAGGGGTTCGTCAAGCGGCTGAAACTAGTTCGTGGCAATCGGAGCCAGGCCAAGTTCGCACGGGATCTGAACGTCTTCCAGCAGAACATCAATCGCTACGAGAGCGGCACGCTGCCTCACGTTGATTTTCTGTATACGCTCGCCCATGCTGAGGGGGTCTCGGTAGACTGGCTCCTTCTCGGGCGGGGCGGCCGTAGTCTGCGTTAGGCGGGACAGCGCGCACATCCGGCGATCAGCAACAGATCCGCTCGAGTCCTTCGGAGTGAGTTAAGTGAAAGAGGCGCTGCTTGTTCTGCTCGGCTGGATTGCATTCGGCGGAACCCATATCTTCCTCTCGCACGGCAGGATCCGGGAGGGTCTTCTGGGAAGGCTCGGTGAGAGAGGATACAGCGGTCTCTACTCCCTCGTCGCGCTCGCCACCTTCTACTTCCTCGTTACTGCTTACTTCGGCCACCGCCACGCGGGGCCGGAACTCTGGGATCTCAGGCTCAACCTTCCAGCCGTGCGGCTGGTTGAAGGGCTTGTCTACGTCGCCTTCTTCTTCATGGGCGCGGGCCTGCTCGCTCCCAGCCCCCTCTCGATGATCGGGCAGACCGGTTACGGGCCCCGCGGCCTTCTGAGAATTACGCGGCATCCCTTTACGATGGGATCGGCGCTCCTGGGCGCCGCGCATTGCATCGTGAACGGTTTTCCGAGCGACCTCGCGTTCTTCGGAGGGCTCGCGGCCTTTTCCATCGCTGGCGCGTTCCACCAGGATGCGCGCAAGAGGCGTGCTGCGAAGCCAGCGCAGATCTCGTTCTTCGAGCAAACCTCGGTCATTCCCTTCGCGGCCGTTATGAGCGGCAGACAACAACTGAAGTTCAGGGAACTCCCCTGGATCCCGGGGCTCGCGGGCGTTGCCGGGGCCATCGTGATCCGGATGTACCACGATAACTGGTGGGGGATTCCAGTTCTGTGACGGGATCGCTCAAAAGAGAAAAGTAAGGAGCCCGCACCGAAGGGCGGGGCCGTTTCCTCGCGGCAAGGGCGATTACTGCGGTCAAGATTCGTCCGGCGGGCTGGGCTTTATTCGGCGGAGGACCGGGTGTATTCGGCGGAGGGCCGGGTGTTCTGCAACTCAATCCACCCCTCGCGAGGATCATAAAGCGTCTTTATCCTGACCCACTTACCCGGGATCACGCCACGTCCACCGGCCTCGACCCGTTTTGACTCCTCTATCGTGGCTACCTCTCCGACATTCACCCAGTCCGTCGTGCCTCCCAGGCCGCCCGGTTCTGTGTAGAGGTAGAACCCCTGCTTCCCCGTGGCCACATCGTCGACGATGATCGTCTCGCCCCGCTCCTCTCCCCCACAGGCAACGAGCGCCGCAAAGGACGCAAGAATTACGAAAGTCTTGCAAGCCTTCACAAGGATAGAACTCTGCATATAATCTCCTCGCTGAATGGACGTCGCGGGGATGCGAAACCGTCGCTTCCGGTCAGCCCGGCCCGCTCATGAGTCTCAGAAAGTCGGAAAGGTTATCAAAGCGGAGGAACGCGTTCTCCCGCTTTTGTTCTCCCATTGTTGATACCGGAGTATCGGCGTAGTTGTGGCCGGGGTAGAGCGCCACGTCATCGTCCAGCCGTTTCAGCGTGCCGTTCAGGCTTTCGTACATCGCTTCCGGATCGCTTCCGGGAAGATCAACACGCCCGCAGGAACCGACAAACAGAGTGTCGCCGGAGACGAGCCGGCGGTCAACGAGGAAGCACTGGGATCCCGGCGTATGCCCGGGGGTGTGCAGGAGCTTCACCTCGATGTCCCCCAGCCTGATGACATCCCCCCCCTCGACCTTCACCAGGTCGCCATCGGAAACGCCGGTGAATCGCTTCAGGAAGTTAGCCTCGGATTTGTGAATCACAATCTTCACGGGCTGTTTTTCGAGCAGCGCCGCCACACCCTCGATCTCCATCCCGGCGTAATGCCCCCCGACGTGATCGGGGTGCGTGTGCGTCACCAGGGCGTGGGACACACGGTAGCCGTCCTCCCGGGCAACGTCGAGGATCCGACCGACATCCCAGGCGGCATCGACGATGGC
>CBDUXZ010000133.1:0-6076 GCA_965371325.1 uncultured bacterium
CCGATGATGATCTCGATGGTCGTTACGGGCGTCACGCGGAGTTGCTCGAAGGTGCCCACCTGCCGCTCCCGCACGATGGCGAGGGCCGTTGTCAGAACGCAGAGGAACGTGATGATGAAGCCGATCAGGCCGGGGAGCGTGAAGTCGGTCGTGCGCATGCCGGGGTTGAAGAGGTTTCTCTGCACCACACGGAGAGCCCCCGCGCCCCGGGGACGCGCAAGATCATCGCCCGACCCGGAAGTGTTCGCCACATCGCCCCCCCGCGGCAACGCCATGATGTTTCCCCCCGCCTGATCAAGCTCCCCGCGCGCAAGCCCAAAAGGGGGCGGCACGCCGCTGGCGATCGGAACCACCCGGGGGTCACCGGACTGCAGCTTCTTCTGGAAGACGTTCACGGTCGCCTGGATGATCGCGTCGGCATTCGCGGCGAGCACCGTCTCCGTGCCGTCGAAGATGGTCTGGATGCGGGCCGTCCGGCCCCGCGCGAGATCGCTCGAGAAGCCCGGCGGAATCACGACGGCCGCCGAAAGACCCGTTGAGGCCATCTCGCTTCTAAGCTGTGCGAGGCTTTTGAGCGGAACCATCTTGAAATAGCCCGTGCTCTCGAGTGAGGAGAGGAGCCGGCGACTCGGCCCGCTCCGGTCGGCATCGAAGACGCCGAGGGGAAGATTGCGTACCTCGATCGTAAGCGCGTAGGCGAGCATCGCGATCATGAGAAGCGGGAAGATGGTCAGGATGAGGAGCGTGAAGGGATCGCGCCCCAGCTCGGTAAACTCGCGCCACATGAGCGTGCGCAGACGGCCGACGGCCCGGAAGCTGCTGAAGCGCTTCACGGCGAAACCCCGCCTTCCGGTTCTCTTGACTCGAGCATCCCGAGAAAGACGGTCTCGAGGCTGGGGAGAGCGATGCGGATGTTGAGGGCTGGGTCCTGCGCACGGACCCGCCGCTGGGCCTCCTCCACCGTCCGGGGCTCGAGATCGGGCAGGAGAAGGCGGGAGGGGGAGGGGAGGGCGTGCCCCGCCGGACCGACGATCTCGATGGAGTAACCGCCGGCGTGGATCGCCTTGAGTCTTTCAGGGGCATCGAGGGCGATGATCTGCCCCCGATCAATGAAGCCGATTGTCTCGGCGAACTCCATCTCGTCGAGGTAGTGGCTGGTGACGAAGACGGTCACGCCGTCCGACGCCATCTCCCGGATGATTTGCCAGAACACCGCCCGGTTCTCCAGATCGACACCCGAGGTCGGCTCATCGAGAAACACGGCTTCCGGCTCGTGCAGAATCGCGCAGCAAAGCGCCGTCCTCTGCTTGATCCCCACGGAGAGCGACGAGACGCGCGTGTTCTCGTGGGGTCCGAGATCGAGCTGGTTCCGCAACAGATCCCAGCGCGATTCCCTGCGGCCCCGATCGAGGCTGTAGATCCCCGCGGCGAAGCGGACGTTTTCGTGAACAGTGAGTGCGGGGTAGAGCGAGAGCTTCTGGCTCATGTAACCGATCCGGTGGAGAACGCTTCGCTCCTCGCCCGGCACGCGGAAGCCCGCGACGCTCGCGGAGCCTTCCGTTGGCGCAAGGAGTCCGCAGAGCATTCTTATCGTTGTGGATTTTCCCGATCCGTTGCTCCCGACGAAACCGAAGATGGATCCGCGCGGAATTCGGAAGCTCACGTTATCGACAGCCGTGAAATCGCCGAAGACCTTCGTGAGGCCGACGGCCTCGATGGCTATATCCGGATTTCCGTGGCCTCGGCGGAGTTGCGGAGGGCTACTCATCCGCGAGCGCCTCTCGTGTCAGAGCGCGCAACGCGGTGTTCATGTCGGGATGTTGCTGCTCGATGAGAGAAACGCGATCGCCGCCGTCAGGCTGTGCGCGAACGCGGCGCTCAATCTCGTCGGGCGGAAGATCTTCGGTGGTTTCGATCGCGACGGCGTTGCCAAGAAAGCTTGACGAGACGAGCCAGGACTCCGAGGCGAGCTGCACGGAAAGCCGGGAGAGATCGTGGCCGTGAATGCGATACTCGGTAATTCGCTGGGCGTGCTCGCGGAGGATGTCCGCCGGCGTACCGCGGGTCATGACGCGCCCGTGCATGAGGTAGATCAACTCGTCGCATCTCTCCGCCTCCTCGACGTAGTTGGTGGAGATGATCACCAGAGTTTCGGGGCTTCTCCCGAGGATCTCCCAGATCTCATGGCGGGCGGCTACGTCGACGCCGTTGTTGGGCTCGTCGAGGATGAGAAGGCGGGGGCGGTGAAGCAGGGCACAGGCGATGGCGAGCTTCTGTTTCATCCCTCCGGAGAGCTGTCCCGCCACCCGGCCTTCGAAGGGCGCGAGCCCGGTGGCTTCCAGGAGCGCGCCCTTCCTGGCTTCGAACTCTCCTTTAGGAATTCCGCGTATCGATGCGAAAAACTGAAGGTTCTCAGCGACGCTCATGTCGGCGTAGAGGCCCCAGCTCTGGGGGACGTAACCGACCTCGGCCTTCAGCTTCTGTGCCTCCCGGGGGAGGACGTGGCCGAGCACCTCGACTCTCTCACCCTCAAACTCGAGAAGCCCGACGAGGGTGCGCAGGAGCGTGGTCTTCCCGGCGCCGTCGGGTCCGACGATGCCGAAGATGCCGGGGCGCGGGATACGAAAATCAACGCCGGCGAGAGCCCGGGTGCCGTTCGGGAAGGTCTTGCAGAGTCCCTGCACGCTGACGAGGGGCGCAGGTTCCCCCGGGTCGGTCACAGGGCGTCCTCATCCGGTCTCGCTTCGGCGACGGGTGTCCGTCCGGGGGCTGGGCCCAGCTTGACGTAGACGTTTCCCTGGGAGCCCGGCCTGAAGTGTTCGAGCCCCTCGAGAATGGTCGCCTTCGCCTCGTAAACCTGCGTGACGCGATCGTCCCGAGTTTCGATGTTCCTGGGAGTGAACTCGGCTTCGTTTGCGAGGTAGCTGATGATTCCCCCGTATGTTTTTCCCGGCTCGGCGTCGAGCGCGATCTCGACGCGGGGTTGGAGTCGGACACTTGCGAGATCGGGAACGGGGATGTAGACGCGTACGTATCGATCCTGCGGCGAGAGCAGCCCGACCAGCGGGCTCCCCGGCGTGGCCAGCTCGCCCTCGAAGATGTATTTCGTTTCGATGACGCCGTCGAAGGGAGCGGTGATCGTGTAGTCGCTCCGCTGAATCTCCGTCTGGTGGACAATCTCCTCCTGGCTCGCGACATGCTGTTTCAACGCTTCGACGTTCTGTCTGGCTGCGTCGATGAGGCGGCTGCTACCGTGGGCCACCGAGAGCTCGGCGCGCGCCGCGTTCAGGTTGGCGGCCGCCTGGCGCTGGTTACGTCGTGCAAGATCGAGAAGCTGGGAGCTCACGACGCGCTCCTTGTAGAGACGCTTGTTGCGCGCCAGTTCAAGCTCGGCGTATTCCGCGTTAGCCTCCATCTGGCTGACCTGGGCGCGTGCCGAAACGATTGCTCCGTCGACGTCGCTGATCACACGGGCGAGGTTTGCCTTCGCCGCCGCAAGGCGCCCCTTGACCGCCTGAGCCTCCGAGTTCGCCTGTGCCACCCGCGCGTCGATTTCGCGATTATCGATCCGCGCCAGGAGATCGCCCTTCTTCACCAGGGCTCCCTCGCGGGCGGGGGCCTGCTCGATACGGCCGGTCACCTTGCTGCGGATAATCCTCTCCTCACCCTCGACGAAGCCGGTGAGGACGAGTTTGGTGGGGCCGGAGAGCAGCTTGTAGAAGAGGAAGCCCCCCCCGAAGACGAGAACGAGCGCGAGGGGAACGACGAGCCGTTTGTCCACGTGCGCGTGCCTCCCGTAGAGAAGGAAGGCCCCTTGGGGACGGGGCTCTGGGTCCGAATTACCCTCAAATGCTGGAAAGTGCAAGTGATGACTGGTAGGGTTGCCTCGAATGAAACGCCTGCCCGCGGTCCCCATAGGCCGTAAAAACGGGCCGGGACAAGGACCTTTTTGCCGCGACGGGCCTGCACGGAAAGCCCATCGGGGGCCACGGGATTTCAGTGCGAGGGCGATGCTGCTCGCCGCGAGGAGATGGGGATGGAACAGATCGGGATCAAGGCCAACGGACTGGAATTCCAGGCCCTCACCGCCGGCGAGGGGCCGCTGGTTCTCCTACTTCACGGGTTTCCCGACACGCCGCACACGTTCCGCGATCTCATGCCGCGGCTGGCGGGCGCGGGATACCGCGCCGTGGCGCCCTGGATGCGCGGCTACGCACCAACGGGCGTTGCGCCCGACGGGAACTACCAGGTCATCTCTCTTGCCCAGGACGTCGTCGGAATCATCGACGCGCTCGCACCCGGCGCAGGCGATGGCAGGGCCCGCATCATCGGGCACGACTGGGGATCCCCCGTGACGTATTTCGCCTCTCTCCTGGCGCCGGAGAAGATCGCGCGTATCGCGGTAGCGAGCATTGCGCATCCCCTGCAGTTTGCGATGGCGATCACGGGGAACTACGCCCAGGCGAAGCGCTCCTGGTACATGTACTACTTCCAGCTTCCGCTGGCGGCCGAAACGGTGCGCAACAACGACTTCGAGCTTGTGGAGCGGCTCTGGCGCGACTGGTCGCCCGGCCTGGAGCCGCCCCCTGATCTGCTCGCGGAAGTGCGCGCGTCGCTGAAGGCGCCCGAAAACCTCGAGGCTGCGCTTGGCTGGTACCGCGCGCTGTTTAATCCCGCCCATCAGGATCCGGAGATCAACGCGCTTGGGGATGAGCTGGGGGCGAAGACGCCCGCCTGCCCGGCGCTTGCACTTTTTGGCGACAACGACGGCTGCATGGGCGCGGAAGTTTCCGAAGGCATGGAGGCCTTCTTCCCCGCCGGTCTCGATCGGCACGTGCTTCCGAACGCCGGGCACTTCCTCCATCTGGAAGCGCCTGACGAGGTGGCGCGGCTCCTCCTGGATTTTCTGAAGGATTAGCGCTGCCCCCGGCGCGACGGCCCTTAGGATGCATCTTCGCGCAGCGGCTGCTTCCCTGGTTGCACACCGGGGAGGGCTTGCCGGTTCGGGCACCATCGGTTAAATTCCCGACTAATCCAATCGGGTAATCGGGGGGAGCGTCTCGGCCAGGCCGCCGGACAGGCAGGACCGGGCAAACGGGAGGCGCTACGCCGGGCGAGGGCGGTGCATGGATACGGCGGAGATCAAGCGGCTCATCGAGAAAGCGATCCCGGCGAGCGAGGCCACGGTGGAAGACACCGGGGGCGGGAATCATTTCCAGGCGACCGTCGTCTCGAGCGCTTTTGAAGGAAAGCGCATGATTGCACAACACCGCATGGTCTACGAAGCCCTCGAGAAATCCATCGCCGATGAGACCATTCACGCGATGGCGCTGAAAACGCTCACACCCGCGGAGCGCGAACAGGGACGCTAGCGCGGCGCCGGGCCGACAAAATTCCGTGGTTCCCCGGTGGAACCCGTAGAAGAAGAGAGAGGAAGAGACGATGGCCGAAGAGATTTTGGAGGCGATCAAGAAAGCCGTTTCCGAAAACGACGTGGTTCTTTTCATGAAGGGGACGCCGGACTTCCCGCAGTGCGGTTTTTCCGCCGCGACGGTCCAGCTACTGCGCGAGAGCCGAATCCCGTTTGTCACGATGGACGTCTTCTCGCATTCCGAGTTCCGTCCGACGCTGAAAACGTTCTCGAACTGGCCGACCTTCCCCCAGCTCTACGTTCGGGGGGAGCTGGTCGGCGGGGCGGATATCGTCAAGGAGATGCAGGAGCGCGACGAGTTGCAGCCGTTGCTAGAAGGCTCCGCCGAAAAAAGCTGAAAACCGAGCCTCCGTTTTTCCCCGGTTATTTATGACGCCCCGATGCCAAGCGCGTCGGGGTTCTCTTTTGGAGGGCTGGCTCCAAAAGCCGGCTGGTTGCCAGGCCCAGGGAGGGCGGTGTAGGCTGTCGGGGCCGTAGATCTTCATCTCATGGAGGTTGCCGTGGACTACCAGGAAGTCGTTTACGAGGTCAGTGAAGCCATCGCAACGATGACGCTGAACCGGCCCGACAAGCTCAACGCCTGGACGATCCGGATGGAGTCGGAATATCGCCACGCGATGGGGGAGGCCGAGAAGGATCCCGATG
>CBDUXZ010000134.1:0-6042 GCA_965371325.1 uncultured bacterium
CGAGATCTGGAACGGCCTCGTCTTCCACTTCACCCAGCACGCGCCTGTCTGGGGAGCGCCGGGCGACACCGCCTATCTGATTCTGATCGGTCTGAACATCGAGATCTGTTTCATGTTCGCCATCGTGGGGATCATCTTCTCGAAGCTTTTGCCGGCAGACAAGAATATGAAAATTCTCGGTCTGCCCAACCGGCTCTTCATTGCCACGGCGGGGTCGCTCTTTTGCGTTTTCGTAGAGGTCTTCTTCCTGAACCCCGTTGGCGCGCTCACCTGGGACTGGCCGTGGTGGAACGCACGCGCACCGTGGCTCATCTTTTTGTTCGGCTACCTAACGTTCTTTCTGGCGGCGTTCTGGGTGTACGACATGGCGACCATTAGAAAAAAGGCCATGACGGTCGGGGGCATCTACGCATTCGACATCGCATGCCTTGTGGTCTTTGCAGGCATCCTGAAGTGGATCTAGGGCCGGCGTGCGTGAGCGATCGGCGAAAGAGATGCATCTGATCCCGGGCGAAGTGCAAATGTAAATGAAGGAACCGCCGGGGGAAAGCGCCCGATGATCTGGATCGTCCTCTACCTGTTGATCTATGTCGGCCTGATCCTGTACCTCGATGCTGGCGCGAGAGAGGCCGTGGCCCATAGCGAGCACCTGCCACCCGGCGGGACGCATCCCCCCGTAACGGTCATCGTGCCCGTCTTCGGCGCCGATCGATTCACGGAGGGAAACTTCCGATCCTGGCTGGCACAGGACTATGGTGGAGAAATTCAATACATCTTCTCCCTGCAACGCGAGAACGACGCGGCCTTCGCCGTCCTGAACCCTCTCTCCTCCGGACGCTCCTTCGAAACGATCGTGAACCCGGTGCGCGCGGGATTCAGCGGAAAGACTTCCAACCTCCATCATGGGATCCTGGAGGCAAGGCACGAGATCCTGGTTTTCAGCGACTGTGATATCTGGGCACCTCCGAATACGCTCCAGAAGATCGTGCGCCTATTCGAGAAGGGCAACGACCTGGTGAGCTGCCTCCCAAGGCACGTCGAACCCGGAAATACCTGGGGAGAGCTCTACGCCGGGCTCTGGAATCTCGTCCTCTTGATGATATGGGCGCCTCAAAGACTCAGGGGCCGTGACCTGGGCATTGCCGGCGGAACCATGGCGATCAAAAGGCGCGACCTTGACCGGCTTGGAGGAATTGAGGCTTTCAAGGATTACCTGGCGGAGGATTTAGCGATCGGGAATGCCGCGCAAAAACAGGGGCTCAAGATAGCCCTGGGTCCGCCCGTCACCTCTTCCGTCGGTCCGATGAGCTTCCGGGAGCTATTCGATAAGTGCATGCGCACCCATCTGATTAGCATCCACATGAGCCCCCTGGGGCTCGTTGGATCCGTCTTCTTGTATCTTTTTTTCCCCGCTTACCTGCTGGTCCTGGGTTACGCGTTGTGGCGCTGGAATGTTGCCCTACTCCTCTCCTGCCTTCTCTTCATGGTGGTGAAGGGTCTGTTCGGCGGGCTATTGTCCCTTTACGCGAGCGGCCGTTTCAGGGTTCCCTACGTGTATCCCCTCGGCGACCTCTTGATGCCGATCACGTTCTTGTATGCGTTGTTTCGTCCCCGCGTTTCATGGGGAGGGCTTTCCTTCCGTGTATCCCGCGAGGGAAAACTGAAGCGCCTTGCATGACCGGCGCTTCATCGGCCAGCGCGGGATCGCTCTTCTACCCCTTCGACATCAGATGCCTTGTCCTGTTCTCGGGCGTTCGGGGATGGATTTAGCGGCGGAAGTTTCGCCGGTAGACGAGGTAGTTCGCACAGAGCTCAGCGCCGAGGCCCAGGGCCGTCCGCCGGGAGGGCCAGTTGTCGTCGAGAACGAGCGTATAGCTCATGTACTTGTGTCCGCGCCGAACCAGCTCCAGATACGCGTAGGCCGCCATTGCGTAGTTGAGACCACGGCCGCGGGCCTGTTCCCTCACGCCGATCCCGAGCACGTTCATCTTCTCGTCATCCGCCAGCGCGCGCCCCGCGTTGAGCGTGACGATGGGCATCATGTCCGGGTAGACGAAGAGCCAGCCGACGGGCTCGCCTCCCTCATAAGCGAGCACGGAGGTCTCGAACAGGCCGAAGGGTTCCAGAAGCTCGAAAAGGAGCGCCGTCTCTCCCTCAGTGGCCGGAAGAAATCCCCAGTGCGCCTTGAAAGCATCGTTCCACAGGCGCGTGTAGTCCCCGACGCGCCGATCCTCCGGTACGTTCTTCAGCGGAACAATCGAGAAGCCCGCTCCCCGGGCGCTTTCGAGGGAGCTCTCCCACCGTGAAACGCGCTCGTCGCTGACCCGGATCTTGTAATCCACCATCCCCTTCTCCGTTTCGAAACCCGCCTGCTTGAGGAGCACGTGGTAGTAGTCGGGATTCTGTCGCAGAAGGCTCGGCGGCAGCTTTTCGTAGGCGTCGATCGTGAAGGGGAAGTCGAGCATCCCGAAGCCCGCCCGTGCCGCCTCCATTCCCTTCCCGGCGAGCCAGTCGCAGGCCGCCCCCATGAGCGAGCGCACGGCTTCCCGCGCTCCCGGAAGCGCCTCGAAGAAGATGATGTGTCCGAGCTTCTCCTTCCAGTGGCGGATGTAGCGGTGATCGACCACCGCCGCGGCGCGCGCCAGAATCTTGCCGTCCTCCCTAGCCACGAAGGGGCAAATGTCACGGTCTTCCGCGTAAGGGCTGTCGCCCATCAGCACCGGGAGGTAGAGCGGCAGATTCGCGGGCCAGCGCGCGGATCGGTATTCGTAGACCTCGTTCTGGAAAAGAACGAACTCGGTGAGGGCCTCTTCGCCCTTCGGAACTTCGATGGAGACAGGCACGGCAGGCTCCCAGGTGGCGTAGGCGAAAACCGCGGCGAAAACCTGGGACACAGTCCCAAACAGAGGGACAGTCCCGGTTTTCGCCGGAAAGGGGGACTGTCCCACTTAATTTTTACCCGCCGGTGCCTGACCAGGCCACCGGGTGAAGAGCGTAGGTCCCTGAAAGGCCCTTGAGGGCCACCTCACGCGGCTCGTCGAAGGAAACGTCGCCGCTGCTCGAGGTCAGCTCCTTCACCAGGGACGAGACGAGTATCTCCCTGGCCTGCGCCTGGGCGGCAATACGCGCCGCCAGGATGACCGACTTGCCAAAGAACTTGTCCGCCTCGCGAATGGCCTCGCCGGTGTGGATGCCTATCCGCACGCGAATGGGCTGGTCGGGATGATCGGTGCAGTACCGGTCGAAGGCGCGCTGGATGGCGGTGGCGCAGTCAAGGGCGCGCCGCGCGCTGGCGAAGGCGAGCAGGAAGCCGTCCCCCTGAAGCTCCACCTCGTAGCCGCCGTGGGCGGAGAGATGCTCGCGCACGATGCGGTGGTGGGCGCGGATGACCTGGTGGGCCTTCTTGTCGCCCAGCTTCTCTGTCATCGCGGTGAAGCCTTCCATGTCGCTGAACATGAGGGTCACTGTGCCATCGGGCGCCGCGTGCCGTTGCAGGTCGGGCTGATCGCGCTTCACCGCCGAGATCACCGCGTCGATGGAAGTCCGCGTGTCGGAGGGATCAACCCCCTGTGCTTTGAGCTTGTCGGCCAGCACGCCCTCGATCCAGTGCGGGCCCCAGCCCATGCGCCGGTAGCAATCGAGCGCCGCGTCGAGCTTTTCGATGGCGCGGCTCGTTTCACCGGCATCCAGTAATGCGCGGCCCCAGTCGTGCAGCGTCGGTGCCTCATGCATTGCGAAATCGTACTGTCGCAAGCCTTCCACGGCCTTTGAGAAGAGCGGGTCGGCCTTTGCCATCCTGCCGTGAGCGGCCTCGAGGACGGCCTCCACCCGGGTCAGCAGGGATCCGAGCGCGCGCCAGTCCTCTTCCGTCCCCATGATCTCGCGGCACCGTTGCACGAGCTCTTCCGCCTTGTCGAGCTTTCCCCTCCTTATGTGCAAGAGGGAAAGATCGAGCGCCGGGTAGGTTTCGTAGGCTGAAGCGCCTCCCTCGTGTGCGATGGCAAGCGCCCTCTGGTACATCGCCTCGGCGCCCGCAATATCGCCATTCGCATCGCGCAGCCGTCCGATCCAGCCGAGGTAGATTTGTTCTTGCAGGCGGTTTCCGGCTCGGCGAACCAATTCGAGCAGGCGGCCCTCGCCCTTCTCTCCCTCCTCCCAATTTCCTTGTGTCAAAGCCATCGGCCCGATCATCGGCGCTTGGGTTCCTTTCCACCCCGAGCCGGAGTCGCGCGCGAACCGTTTTGATTGCTCGAGATCCCCGACTAGGAGGCTGGTGTAGGACAGCGCGGCCAGAAGTCGTTGTCGCTGTGAGAGAGCCTGGGCTGTACGGGGCTTGGCCAGCTCGCGCTTGAGCGAGCTCTCCGCGTCGTGCGGATCGCCCAGATGGAACGACCAGGACGCCCTGAACCAGGCCCCGAGAAATCCCGCCATCACGTGGTTCAGGCGATCGGCCGCTTCCCATCCCCGCTGGATCAAGGCGCGCCCCTCCGAGATTCGCCCGCTATTTGAGACGAGATAGCCGTGCAGAACGGCCGCATTGGCCCAGAGCGCCTCGTCGCCGAGCTTCTCCGCGATCTCGAGCGCCCGGGCGGAAGCGCGCAGTCCCTCCTCGTTCCGCATCCCCCAGATCGCGGCGCTCGCGAGGCCAATGTTGAGATAGGCCTGGGAAGCCCTGAGAGGTCCTTCGGAAATGACCGGCTCCGCCGCGTGCAGGTGCTCAAGGGCGAGCTCGATGTTCATGCGCTCGACATCGAAAGCCAGATGAAATCCGAGGCGCGAGTGCATCTGGGCGGCGCGTTCCCTTTGCCCGGTCGCCTCGTAGAGACGCAGGGCGTCCTCGATGCACCGGATGCCCTTCTCGGTATCGATCCCCGTGGCGTACATGAGATCGCCCAGCCGTTCGGAGAGGGCGGCGCGTTGCTCGGGCTCGACCCCCTGTTCCTCCATCATCTCGCGCGCCGCCTCGAGATGGGTCACGGCATCCTCCCATGCGAACAGGCTTCCAGCCGCCTCGGCGGCACGGAGAGAATAGTCGAGCGCCCTCATCGGATCAGCCGCGGCGCCCGCCATCCGGTAGTGCCGCGCCAGCGTGGCGACGCGCGGCCCGAGGTTGCGGGCGTGAACGGTCTCGATGGCCTCCGCGGCCTTCAGGTGGTGCCGCTGCTTTCGCGGGAGGCTCAGCTCCTCGTAGAGCGTCTCGCGCACGAGCGCGTGGGTGAAGGCGTAGGTGGGTGTTCCCTGCCCGCGGACCTCGACGAGGAGGTGGACGGCCAGCGCTTCCTCAATGACATTCAGGAGCGCGTCCTCATCGAGGCCGGCCATACTCCCCAGAACGGGGAACTCGAACTCGCGCCCCAGGACCGCCGCCTGGGTCAACGCCCTGTTGCTCTCCTCGGACAGCCGAGAGAGCCGCCGCCCGATGACCTCGCGCACCCCTTCGGGGATGCCGAGGTCGTCCATCGATCGGGCGTCGCTCACCCAGCGCCCTTCCTTCCGGTAGAGCGCACCCGTCTCGACCAGGTGGCGCACGGTCTCCTCGAGAAAGAAGGGGTTTCCCTCCGTTTCCCGGAAAAGCGCCCGGGACAGCTGGAGTCCCACCTCGTCCATGTCGTGCGCGGCCCGTGCTTCCAGAAACGCCGTCACTTCATCCTGGCTGAAACCCCTCAGAAGAATGCGCTCGTAGAGACGCTCACGTCTGAGGGCGGCCAGCACGTCCGAAAGGGGGTGGCTTCGATCCAGATCCACGTCACGGTAGGTTCCAACAACGAGAATGCGGTTTCCCTTGAGGCGGCGCACCAGGTGCTGAAGGAGAAGAAGGGACGGCTTGTCGCCCCAGTGCAAATCGTCGAGGACGAGCAGGATCGGATTCTCGCGCGAGGCGTTGACGAGAAAGTTCGTGACGCTTTCGAAGAGGCGATAGCGCTCCTGCTCCGGTTCCGTATCAGCGGCGGCGGGGAGATTCGGCAGCCGCTGGCGGATTTCCGAGACGAGCTTCGCAACGTCGGAGGCCCCCTCGCCCAGCTCCTCGCGCAGCGCCTCGGC
>CBDUXZ010000135.1:0-6037 GCA_965371325.1 uncultured bacterium
CCCCCTCCGCCGCCCGAACGGGCGAGCCGTGCGAGCACTTGAGATCAAGCCCGTCATGGCGCCGTCGCCCCCGCCGGCCGAAGAACGAATTGATCCTGCCGGTCACGGGCCAGATGAACGCGTCGCCACCCCTGCGCCACCCGAAAGACGACGGCACGCGAAAACCCCGTCCTGGGGGGAGGAAAATTCTGCTCCCCGGACGAAGCCGCGAGGGCTGCAGACCCGGGTTGGCCCTCACGAGATCGCCGAGTGAAACCCCACTCGCCGTCGCCACACGCCAGAGGGAGTCATTCTGCCCGAGTGTGACTACCCGGTAGCGGGGAGTGGTCTCATGGGCGCATCCCTGTCCAAGAGAGAGGATTCCCGTGAACACCGCGATTCCCGCATAGCGTGTGATGGGCCCCCGCCTCATTGTTCCTCCGCCAGGCGCAGCGCCTTGTCGACCGCATCCTCGGCGCTCGATGCCGACACGATCTCGTCGGAGACGCGCCAGGTCTCGAGCCCCACGACGGGTGTGCCGGTCTTGAGCGCCAGCGCGATTTCCGAGAGCGTTCCGTAGCCGCCGTGGATGGCGACAAGGGCGTTCGAGGCGCGTACAACAAGGGCGTTGCGGGCCTCGCCCAGGCCCGAGGGAACGGCGACATCGATATGCGGATTGGCCGCGCCGGCATCCACGCCCGGGAGAATACCAAGGGTTGTTCCTCCCTCGGCCTTTGCGCCTCGGGCGGCCGCCTCCATGACACCCCCGAGACCCCCACAAACGAGTGTTGCTCCGCGACGGGCTATCGCGCGTCCGACTTCTTCAGCCAGAAGCGCAACCGCCTGGTCGCACTCACCGGCGCCGATGACGCCAATTTGCATCGGCCCCTCCATCACGGCGCGTTGCCTGCGCCGATATGGCCAACCCTGTACGGCAAAGACGGGCGGCCTCTCGGTACTAATTTCAGCGGGGGAAGCGATGAGACAGGTGTCTGAAGATCACTCAGGCCAGCCGAAGGCGCCCTGCAAATCGACGAATCGGCAATCGCCGAGCTCTTCCGTTTTCGTATTGCCGTCGGGGAGACGGCGAACGCGGAGCAGCGACTGCGTTTCGCGATCACCAACGGGAATCACCATCCGGCCTTCCGGTGCGAGCTGATCAACGAGGGGCTGCGGAACGTCGGGTGAGCCGGCGGTTACCAGGATCCTGTCGAAGGGGGCCTTGCTGCGCCACCCGAGTGATCCGTCCCCCGCCTTCAGAACGACGTTCCTAATCTCCAGCGAGGAGAGGATTTTCCCCGCGCGCAGAACGAACGTTTCAATTCGTTCGATGGAATAGACGATGCGCGCAATACTGCAGAGGACGGCCGTCTGATAGCCCGATCCAGTTCCCACTTCCAGAACACTTTCACCCCCGGCAAGCTCGAGCGCCTCACTCATGGCCGCAACCATGTAAGGCTGCGAGATGGTCTGTTTTTCTCCAATCGGGAGGGGGCAATCGTCGTATGCGCGCGACTGGAGCGCCTCCTCCGTGAAGAGGTGGCGGGGGATGCGCTTCATGGCTTCAATGACGCGCTGATCTTTCACGCCTCGGCCGACGATCTGATCCTCGACCATCCGGATGCGCTGTTTCTCAAAGGACATCGAACGCCATCTCCTGGCCACGCGGGCAAGCGCGCACGACGGCAGATGCGGGGGCTTCAGTGCCCGGTAAGCACACCGGGAGACGAACGCAAGCGGACCGGCCGGATGCAGGATGTCCTGCCGTTAAAGCCCGCGTCCTGGCTCTCACGGGCTTCTTCCCGGTCAAGGTAATGGTCGGGGCGACTGGATTCGAACCAGCGACCACCTGAACCCCATTCAGGTGCGCTACCAGGCTGCGCTACGCCCCGAAAAAAATAAGAAGTCATCGAAAAAGCAAGGGGGAGTTAACACCAGGCTCGGGGTGTGTCAAGTTCAGGCGCTGTTACTCGACCTTCGGTTTCGTATTCGTGCGCCCTACACAATTGCGTAGGAGCGTCACTTTTCCGTTCGTGAACAGGACCTGCCGACACCCGTTCTTGACGGAAGGATATTGCCACTTCTCGATCACATCCCGCGAACCAGCATACTCGATCACATCCACACTCTCGGGCCTCCCCTGGACCTCCTCCACTTCGTCTTTTGTCATCTTGAGTGTGATGCGCACGTCCATGTCCTTCACCGGAGACCGGACCGTAGCACCTCGCTCCGCCTCGCTCCGCAGTTTGGGGGGCTCGTACACCTTTGCCGGGATCTTCTTCTCCTCTTCCTGGCAGCCCCACGCCAGAATTCCCATGGACACCAGTACAACCGCCAGAATTCGTCGTGCCAAGATTTCTCCCTTCATCGGTCGCTTCCGTTACTTCAGATGTTCGCGGAGATCGCGCAGCTCGGACTGAACCCTTCGCAAAGCCGTCTGGTAGGCGTTCGCATCCTGTCCCAGTTCGAGCTGCGTCGCAGCCTCTTTTATGGGATCGGCCTTGAGCATTTTCTTCGCGCCCGCGATCGTGAACCGCTCTTTGTAAAGAAGTTTCTTTATCTGCAAGACATTCTCGATGTCCTTGCGCCGGTAGAGCCGCTGCTTCGACTTCGATTTCGAGGGAGTGAGAAGTTTAAACTCAGACTCCCAGTACCGGAGCACATAGGGCTTGACGCCGGTAATCTTGCTCACTTCACCAATCTTGAAGTAGAGCTTGTCAGGAATCACGAGCTTGCGCTCAGCCATCGCTCTGACCTCCCCTGAAGGTTCATCGGGCCGGATGCGCTACCGGCAACGCTCTTCGCCCCCCTGGTGGCCCGATCGAGCGGCCACCCGCGCGGCGGCGGACAGGACACGCTCAGGAGTTCAGGTAGTTCTTCAGCACCTGACTGGCCTTGAAGGTGAGCACCTTGCGCGCGCCGAGCTTGATCTCGTCCCCGGTCTGGGGGTTGCGCCCCTTACGGCTGTTCTTCGAGCGCACCACGAAGTTTCCGAATCCGGAAATCTTCACCTTTTCACCATTCTCAAGAGTCGATTTGATGATGTCGAAAACAAGCTCGACGATCTCCGCAGACTCTTTCTTGGAGAACCCTACCTTCTGGTAGATGCTTTCCACGATGTCTGCCTTGGTCATGTTGCCCTCCTGTCAGATGCTACTACGTAAAGAGTGTGAAAAGGCGCGTACAGCGCACATGAAACCTTCAGTTTCGCAACTCGGCTCCGAACTCCTCGGCGAGTCGCGAGAGTACCCGGTCCTGGAAAGCGCTCACTTCAGAATCAGTCAGCGTTCGTTGGTCTGAACGATAGGCGAGCCGAAGGGCGATGCTCTTCTTCCCCGCCGGTATTCCCTCTCCCCGATAGACATCGAAAATCTGAATCTCTCTTAGCGCCGCCTGGAAACCCCCTTCGGGAATGCTTCGTATCCGCCGGACCAGCTCGCCTGCCTCGATACGATCTTCCACCACAACCGCGATGTCCCTGCGCGCGGCCGGAAAGCGCGGCAACGGCCGGAAGCCGCCCGCCTGCGCCCCGGCGGCTCCCAAAACCTCACCCACGGAAAGATCAACAAGATAGAGATTCTCGGGAAGCTCGAGGGCCGCCGCGATCCCGGGGTGGATGCATCCCAGCTCCCCGAGCCTTCCCTTCTCCCACTGCACGCGGGCAGAGAAGCCCGGATGGAGATAGGGCGAGACCCCCTCCGCCACGAAGCGCGCGCCCTGAACCGAGAGTCTGTCGAGAAGCGCTTCGACAACCCCTTTTGCGTCGTAGAAATCCGCGGGCGTCCCCTTCCCCCAGTATCCCGGCCGCCCGTCTCCGCACAGAACCGCACCTAGCATGAGGATCTCTTCGGGTAGTTCGTTCGCGGATCGATCGAAGAAGATCTTCCCGACCTCGAACAACCGGACATTCGCATGGTCGCCCCTCACGTTCCCCAGCGCCGCGAGAAGCAGCCCGGGAATGAGTGAGGTTCGCATCGCAGCCTGATCTTCCCGCAGCGGATTGCGCAGACGGAGCAGACTTCGCCGCGGATCATCACTCTCCAGGTTCAGCCGGTCCGGCCAATCCGGAGACACAAAGCGATACGTGATCGCCTCATAAAAGCCGAAACCCGTGAATACCTCGCGGGCGGCCGTCTCGATACGCCTGATAGGTTGCGATACCCCGCCTTGGGCGGATGAACGGGGGAGCGTCACCGGTATTCGATCGTAGCCATAGAGCCGGGCGACCTCTTCAATGAGATCGACATCGATCCCGAGATCCGGCCTCCAGGACGGTGCCGCGGCTTCAATCCTCCCCTTCGTTACGTTCGCTTGAATTCCGAGCCGCCTGAGAAAGTCCACCATCGCGTCGGCGGAAAGCGCGATCCCCAGCAGAGCGCTCGCGCGCGAGGGGTCGAGCGTGATGGCGGAACGGGATACCGGCGCGGGGTACACGTCCAGAACGCCGGATGCTACATGCCCTCCGGTCAGTTTCGCAAGGAGGGCCGCAACCCGGTTGGAGGCTCGCACCACCATCTCGGGATCGCAACCCCGCTCGAAGCGGTGGGAAGCTTCGGTCTTCAGACCGTGCCGCCTGGCCGTACGGCGAATGCCCCCGGGGGTGAAGTAGGCGCTCTCGAGCAGAATGTCGGTCGTTCCCTCGTGAACTTCGGTCGCCTCTCCCCCCATGACCCCCGCGATGGCCACGGGACGCTCCGCGTCACCGATGACGAGATCGTCCGGATCGAGTTTTCGCTCGACGCCGTCCAGCGTGATCAAGGCTTCCCCGGGCCGGGCGCACCTCACAACGATGCGCTGCCCTGCGAGCGTCGCCAGATCGAAGGCGTGCAGCGGTTGGCCCAGCTCGAAAAGGACATAATTCGTGACATCGACCACGTTGTTGATGGGCCGGACACCCACCTTCTCGAGACGCGCGGCAAGCCAATCCGGCGAGGGTTCCACCTTCACGCCGCGAATGATCCGAGCGGCATAGCGCGGGCATCTCTCGGGATCGTCAATGTTTACCGACGTGATTGAATCGGTGGTATCTCCCTCTTCGGGCGTATCAAAGGAGGGGAACCGGAGGGCAGCACCGGTGATCGCCCCGATCTCTCGCGCCACCCCCACATGGGACAGGCAGTCGGCCCTGTTCGGTGTGAGCTCGATGTCAAGGATCGTGTCGTTTCGATCGAGGTAGTCGGCAAGCGGTGCGTCGACGGTTGCATCGGCCGGGAGGATCATTATTCCCGCCGATTCGTCAGAGATGCCCAGCTCCTTCTCCGAGACGAGCATTCCCTCGGACACCTCGCCGCGAATCTTGCTTTTCTTGATCTCGAGTCCGTTTGGCAACCGCGCACCGGGGAGCGCGAGCGCCACACGGTCGCCCGGCTTCATGTTTTTCGCGCCGCAAACAATCTGGTGAGTCTTCTCAAGCGCCTGGACATCGCAAACGGAGAGCCGGTCGGCATTCGGATGCGGCGCGACCGTGAGAAGTTCCGCCACAAAAATGTTCTCCATGCCGGCCGCCAGATCCTCGATGGAGCCCACCTCCAGCCCGGCATTCAGCAGGTTTTCAGCCAGCTCCGGTGGTTCCCGCTCGAGCGTCACGTACTCGCTCAGCCAGTCCAGGCTCACGCGCATGGCTAGAACTGCTCCAGGAAGTGTTGATCGTTCTCGAAGAAGAGGCGGATGTCGTTTACGCCGTAACGAAGCATTGCAATTCGCTCGAGGCCCATGCCAAAGGCGAACCCCGAGTAGAGGCCGGCGTCGTAATTCACGGCGCGGAACACCTCGGGGTGTATCATTCCCGCTCCCAGAATTTCAAGCCAACCGGTCCCCTGGCAGACCCTGCAGCCCTTCGCGCGGCAGAGAAAACATTCGATGTCGATCTCGGCCCCGGGCTCCACGAAGGGAAAGTAGCTGGGACGGAACCGCAACCGCGTGCTCTCGTCGAACATCGCCTGGAGGAAAGTGGTCAGAACCCCCTTCAGATCGGCGAAGGTGATCCCGTGATCCACCATGAACCCCTCGATCTGATGGAACATGGGGCTGTGGGTCACGTCGTCATCGCAGCGGTAGG
>CBDUXZ010000136.1:0-6029 GCA_965371325.1 uncultured bacterium
TTTCAGGCTTGAAGAAAAACGTGATCAGATCCTCGCTGCTCATGAAGCGCCGGCTCGCAACGTTTGGAACGGCCCTGGACAGCACGATGTTCGCAACGATTCCGTCGCGATCGTAATGGCTCACCACAACGCCCGGATTTTTCGCCTCGATTTTGATCGCGGGGCGCTCAACCCGCGGCCGTGGACGACGATCCCGTCGCTCGGCAGGCGCCGCCTCCGGCTTCGCCGAGGAGACGGACCGGGCCGAAGGCGTGGCTCTGGCCGCCGGACTCCCCGTCGGTTCAAACTTCAGTGCGCTCTCCCACCAGCGCTGCTCGGGCTTTACGCGCAGGAAGGTGATCCGGGGAACGAGGAGATCCGTGATGGCCCGGGCAGCGTCGTTCGCGCGCAACGAGGCGAAGCAGAGCTCGGCGTTCGCAGCCGGATTCAGTAGCAGACCGCGCTCACCCAGAACCTTCTTCAGCAGCGTCCCCTGCTCCCTGAGGGCCGTGAAGGCCATGAGTCCGCGCAGAATGTCTTCCAGCGAGAGTTGCGTACGAATCTGGATGGCGACGGGCGTGCCGTCGAGCCGGGCCGCGAGAAGATCGATTTTTAGGCGGTTCGGGCCGACGCTTACGTCGGTGTCCAGGGGAATGAACCCTTGCTCACGCGACTCGAGCTCTTCGCGCACCGCGAGCCGGAAGCTCGCTTCGCGGCTGCCGAGATTCTGGCTCTTGCGGGCTGATTCAAAACACTCTCGAATGCGCGACAGCGTCTGGCTGAAGTTCTTCTCGGATAGACGCAGCGTCCGTCCCCGTGGAAACAGTATCTCGAGCAGAACCGCGTTGTCTCTCGGCCGGGCCACGAGCAGATCCTCCCCCTTCATTCGGAAGTAGATCTTCCGGCCCCTGCAAATGACCCCCTCCCCACCGCTTTCGACGAGAGCGCCTTCCCCCACTTCCTTGAAGCGCTCAAGAAGCTTGCGCGTCCTCGCGGAAGTCACCTCATCGAGAATATCCCGGAAATCGCGATTGACGTCTCGCGTCTCGGGACGAAGCGTCTCAACCGCGCGGAACGAGGTTGTGGAATCCTCGAGAGACGTGATACGCATGAGGTGAAGGCGGATTCTTTTTGGATCGACCAGATATGCGGCTTTGCGCAACTCGTTATCAAAGTAAGGGGCGCACAGGTAGAGGTGCTTGATCCCGGCCTTCCGCGACTGAAGCTCCGTCAGATACCGAAGCCCTTCGATCAGCAGGTTCGAATCCACAGCGCCGCTTGCAACAACGGCGGCCTCCTGACCGTCTTGAGTTTTCCCGGTCGCAAGAAGCCATCTCTCCTGCCCGCGTCCTCGCCGCTCCGGCCGCTCCAGCCCCTCCAGCCGAAGCGCTCCTTCCCGCGTAAGCCTCTCCCAGAGGTGTGAAAGCCGATCCGGACCACTTTGTTCCGCAGCTTCGGGCTCTGCCGCGGTGTCGGTGGGAACATCCACGGCCGGCGCCGCGGCGGCCTCGGCAAGCTCGAGGTCTTCTCGTACCTCCGGCGCAAGCGCCGTTTCCCTGGTGAAACTTTCAGTTTCATCCGCCGGCCCATCGAGCACATCGGCGGCGGGCAACAGCTCCTCTTCATGCGAGGCGCTCGCCCCTTCCGCAATTCCGAATTCCGTCTCTTCGGACGCCACCTCCAGCCTGATGTCACGCTCCGAGGGCTCGATATCCGCCTTACTCCCTGATCGTGCCAGTTCCGCCGCGATATCCGCCGCGGAGGCTTCTTCCGGATCAAGGGGGTCGCCAAAATCATCCGGTCGCTCGAATTCCGCTTCGAGCTGCTCCTGAAGAATGTCACGCCGGGCTTCCTGATCAGGCTCGAAGGCCTTGCCCGTGCTCCCGGCCGGTTTCGAGCCTGTCTGCCGGTTTCGCGCGCCGCTCCTGCTTCCCGTTCGTGCGCCGGTTCCGCTACTCTTCCGTCCGCCGGCTCCGCTACTCTTCCGCGCGCCGCCTCTCCGGCCACGCGGTTTTGCCGTGCTGCTACTCTTCCGCGGACCCTTGTTTTCTCCGTCCGATTCCTTTCGCATGTCTCCCTTTCACATTGCGTCAGAGGGCTCTCTGCGGCCAACACGCGCGCATGCGGGCAGAATACTCCGTATCAAGGCCACAAACGCCCACGCGGGACCAGCCGCAATGGCGCATCAGAATGTTTAGTTCGTCGTGAGAAGGATCGGGGGGAACTCGTGGTGGGAATCAGGGCAACGTGCGGCCGTCAGGAACGACATGCCATGGCGCAGTCGGCTAGTGCCAGGAGGCACCACAAACCCGATAACGACGCATAAGGGCGGTCACGCCCTCCCGTTCCGTCCCGCGAAGGGCCAATATGCCCGTCGCGTCGGACCGGCGCCGCATCCGGTGTAAAACCTATTCGGGTTCGTTCGAGAATCGAAACCTGCTCGCCGCGGCCTCTCGCCGCTTTCGCCGGGCAGTACTAAAGCCTTTGTCCGCGCGGAAACGATGACTTTATCCAGTCCATCATTCCGCCGGCGCGGACTGGCCTCACCGTCAAGGCGCTGCCCGGTCCCTGGATCCCTTGAAAGAAGCGATACTCTCGTCCCGGCCTCCCCTATCCCGATACGCCTATCGGCCCGAGTGGCCCATCCCGGCGTCGGAGCTTTGAGCTTCAGGGTCTGCCCCGAGCCCCAGAAGGCTCTATTTCGGGCGTTCCCCGATGGGGAATTCGTTGGCCTCGCCGGCCAAAAGCCGGAGTATCACCTCACGTTTCCGGCCGGCGGGACCTTCTCTTCCCCGCCAGCCCCCTAAAAATCCTCTTTTCCGCCGCGGTATCGCTGCTCGGGCGTTGGCCCGTGCAGCCCGCGCGGACCCGGCGCACGCCCTTCTCCGAGTTCTCCGGGAAGTAAAAATCGGCAGTATTCCGGGCTTTTCTATGGTCCTTCTGAATTCTATGACAACAATAGGCCGGAGGGTTTTCATTGTCAATCAGAATGTCCGCCACCCAGCCTTTCTTATCTTATCGGAGTTGCCTCCCGTCACCTGAGCACGCCATCCATCATCATCCTGTCCCGGACGCCCCGATCCGCACCTCCAGCGGCTTGTCGAGGATGTCGAGGATCTCATCCTTCCTGGAAACATCGAAGTCCGGCGGCTGGTAGAAGTAGAGCATGATCGTATAGGAGGGCCGGGTCAGGAGCACGACGCTCCCTTCGGCTTTCAAATCGACATCGTAGCCGGCATTTCCCCACTGCCCGTAATCCCTGTCGTTCCGGTCCCGCTTGTTCTTGTCGTCGACGTACACGAGGGTCCTGTCCGGATCGATATCATCGAGAAAGAGGACCCGCACGAGGGAATGCGCCTGCTCGCCGGACACGATAATCCATCTGTCCTTGCGCGCATCGAGCTCTTTCTCCGCCTTGCTCATCCTGCCGTCGATAACCACGCCTTCCGGATTCTCCGAATTATAAAAGCGCATCCCGGCGGCGCTTCGATCGAGATCCACGGATTGCAGGAAGTGGGCATTCTTCACCCGCTTTAACGCACCCTCCGTGTAGAGGAACGGGTTCTTGACGATCACCTCGCTCACCGCCTGGTTCTCATAGAAGACCCAGTCCGAGGGCTCCATGTGGAACTTCACCCCGAACGTCAATCGGGCGAGAAGATCCTGCCGAAAGATGAGGCGGACGGGCCCGTCCCGGTACGCGATGGTCCGGCGCTCGAAATCATCCTCGCCGGCACGATAAGGAAGCGGAATGTAGAGGAACTTGAAGGTGAGACGGAAACGAATCTTAAGGCGATCGACGAGGTTGTCCGAAAAATCAGGTTTCCCAGCCGTCTTCATCGTGAAGTGATCGAAGTAGGCCATCTCCTCGGGAAAGGCGACCGTGAAGACATCCGTCATGACCTCGTCGAAGCCGTCTCTCCGAACCAGCTTCTCCTCATTTCGCGGCGGCGGATCATCGAAGGCGAACAGGTAGAACCATCCCGTCTCGCCACTATCCACCTCCCTGATCGCGATCTCCGATCCCACGACGATCCCGGCCGGCCACGCGCTCCGATCAACGCGGTCTCCGAGGCGGTCGGCCATCGATACGATTTCATCGTTGTCGTCGAGAAGACCGCTGTCCACATCCGACGTTTTGGCCTCCCCCTCCGGAAGCACGTACCTTCCGGTCGAATCACGCTCATCAACCTGGAAGACCACGGGTTCGAGCTTCCCGCCCCGCGCGGCGTAGAGACGTAGCTTGTCGACGGGAAGACCCAGAAAGGATTTCAAATCGTAGCCGGTGAGGAGGATGACGTCGTAGCGCCGCTTGATTCGAAGGGGCTCCGCCGGGCCCGAAGGGCTCAGTTTCGCCTGCCGGACTCCTCCTTTCGCTCCGGAGGGCCGCACGTTGACCCGCAGATCGGGGGCCCCCATCCACGGGATGCGGGCCGGCTCGCCCGCAATCTCCCGATGGGGGAAAACAAAACGGGTTCGGAGCTTACGAATTCGCCCCCCCATCGACATGACGTCGGCCTGCCAGCCCACCTTGGCCTTTTTTCCACCGTCGAAGAGAAGCTTCTGTTCGGCCTCTCCAAAGAGCGTATAGCGAACATACAAAGCGCCTCCTGGAGCATTCACGCCCCACCACGCCGCCTTGTCGAGTGGGAAGTCTCCTTCCTCTTCGTCCTGCCCACTCCGCCAACCGCCTCCTTCGCAGAGGAAGGTTCCCCGGGAGGCTTCCGGCGTCAGTTCCAGCATCGTCTCGACCACGCTCCGGGCCACGAGCCTTTTCATGTCGAGCGAGTAGCCGATTTCCTCATGCCATTCGGCCTGCGCGGCCGAGTAGATCTCCGTCCGCACGTGCTGGGGCGTGGCGAGGCCAAGAACGAGATTCGTATGGCGGCGAACGAGACGGATAAGGCGGACCGGCCCCTCGCGGTAGCCGAGCACGGTTGCTACAACGTCATCGTCATCCCGCTTGATTCGAAGAGCGAGAAGATAGGGGGTGAGGCGTGAGTAGGCCTTGTACTTGGATTTATGAACCAGGTTCGTGCCGTCCCCGCCCGCCGCAGGTTTTATCTCGAGGGAGCGAACAACGAGCGGTTCCGGACCGAAGGCCAGATTGTAGTATCGCGCCTCCACGCGTCCCCCCTCCTCTGAATCGTAATGAACGTCGCGGCGGGGCGCATTGGGCGCAGTGGCCACTTCCAGAATGTAGACGAAGCGCGTTTCGTTCGAGGAAGGATCGGTGAGTTCCACCTCCATTCCCGCACGATGCGAGGGCCAGAGATCCACGGCCAGTTGCACGCCGGCATCGGAGAAGTTGAAGACGGCCTCGTCGTTCGCATCGAAACGGCCATCGTCTCGCGGAAGATCAGCGGGCGTGCCATCCACCGCCCGATCGACGACGTAGCGTCCCCCTGGATCCCGCTCGTCCACCTGGAATGGAATGGCGGAGATCTCACCTTCGCCGCTCGCCGCGTAGGCCGCGAGACGTTCGATCCCCGATCCCGAAAGCGCGGGCAGTAGTGCGCCGGGAACCACGGCGATCTGCTCGGCCGGCGACGCGAGGGCCACCGGTGCAAAGGTCGGCAGGAGGAGCAGGAAGAACAGCAGGACGCGCATGACACCTTCAAGGAAGGCCGAACCCAGGGGCAGGATTGGCCCTTTCGTCAGAAGAGGAAGGCGAAATCTATCAGAGCCACCGCGCGCGGACAAAGCCCCGATGGCTTCGACAGATCCGGGCTCACGGATGGCGACGGATGAAACCCCTTTAAGGACAAGGCAGAACCGAATGATTTTGAAAGTAAATCAGAAGCGCCCCACCAGGCCTGCTCCCCGAACAGGGATAGAACCGAACCTTCTTTCTGGCGCCGACGCAACAGATCGTGGAGTATTGCGTGAAAAGAGGGGAAAAGGGGACGCTCCCCTTTGTCAAAACCATATCGAGCAACCCAGCCGCTTGGCGATAAACGGGAGCGTCCCCTCTTTTTCAATTGAAAGGAGAACTTCGTTTTGCCAATGGACGATTTCCGAAGTCACGACACCTGGATGGTTTTCAAGAT
>CBDUXZ010000137.1:0-6022 GCA_965371325.1 uncultured bacterium
CCCTTACTACAGGAGATGATCTTATGAGTGATCAGAACGAGGAGAAACGGTCCGCCGGGGAAACGATTAACCCGGAAAGCTTCCAGGCTTTCATCGGCCGCGCGTCGGAGGGACCCGTCGTCATGCTCAACCTCCTGAAGTACCAGCCGGACGGGGGGCGGGAAATGTACATGCGCTACGGGATGGCGGTGCTTCCGCTCCTCCAGAAGGTTGGTGGGCGCGTCGTGTATGCGGGAGAGGCGGCGGAGCAGTTGATCGGAAAGGAGGAGTGGGACAGCATCCTCCTGGTCGAGTACCCCACGCGGCAGGCCATGCTGGACATGGTCTCTTCGGCCGAGTACCTCGCCATTCAGAAACTGCGAGACGACGCTCTCGTGCGATCGGTGCTCTACGCAACCGATCCCACGACCGTCGGCGCCTGACGCTAGAGCAGATCGCGCAACCGGCTGATGACGTTCTCCACCGTGAAGCCGAACTTCTCCATGTTCACCTTCGCGGGCGCCGATGCGCCGAAGCGCTCTATTCCCAGGATCGCCCCTCCGCTGCCGGTCCATCGCTCCCAGCCGACGGGGGAGGCCATCTCGACGGCCAGTCGCCGCGTGACGGCCCCGGGAAGAACCGACTCGCGGTAACTCTTCTCCTGCCTCGCAAACCAGGACCAGCAGGGAAGACTCACCACGCGCACACCCACGCCCTCGCGGGCAAGCTTCTCACGCGCCCCGAGGGCCAGCGATACCTCCGAACCGGAAGCAATGATGATCGCGTCGAGGGAGTCGGCGTCGGCGATCACGTATCCGCCACGCGACACGCCCTCGGCGGCGTGATCGGCCGTTCCCGGAATAACCGGCAGTTTCTGGCGCGTGAGGACGAGCGCGGCCGGCCCTTCGGCGCGGGCGAGCGCTTCACGCCAGGCCGCCACCGTTTCGTTCGCGTCGGCGGGACGAATAACCGCGAGACCGGGCGTCGCCCTCAGCATCGTGAGGTGCTCGATGGGCTGATGCGTGGGGCCGTCCTCGCCGAGCCCGATGCTGTCGTGGGTGAAAACATAGATGACCGGAAACTTCTGCATCGCGGCAAGCCTGATCGCAGGACGCATGTAATCCGAGAAGATCAGGAAGGTCCCGCCGTAAGGAACAACACCGCGATGGGCCGCCATACCGTTCAGCACCGCACCCATTGCATGCTCGCGCACGCCGAAATGAATATTCCGCCCTCCCGGGTGCTCGGCCGAGAGGGCTTCTTCGCCTTCGATCAGCGTGTTGTTCGAGGGCGCAAGATCGGCGGAGCCTCCGAGGAAGATCGGCACCTTCGCCGCGATGGCGTTGAGCGTTTTTCCCGAAGCGGACCGCGTGGCGATAGCGGCCTCGCCGGTTTCGAAGCGAGGGAGATCCGCGTCCCAACCTTTCGGCAACTCGCCCCGCAGCGCCTGCTCGAATGAAAGGGCAAGGTCGGGGAACGCTTTCCGGTATGCCTCGAGCCGCTCCACCCACACCGCCTGCGCTGCCTCACCGCGCGGGATGGCCTCGCGGAAGCGCTTCCGGACATCGTCCGGAACGAGAAACGCCGGCTTCTCCGGCCAGCCGAGATTCTTCTTCGTGAGCCGGATCTCCTCCTCTCCGAGGGGAGAGCCGTGGACCCCCGCGGTGTCCTGCTTGTTCGGACTACCGAAGCCGATGCTGGTTTGTACGATCACGAGCGTGGGCCGCGATCCTTCATCCCGCGCCGTTCGCACAGCCGTGTCGATGCCGGCGCGATCGCGGTTTCCGTCCTCGATCCGGAGCACCCGCCAGCCGTAGGCTTCGAAGCGTTTGCCCACATCTTCCCTGAAAGCCAGATCGGTGCTCCCGTCGATGGTGATCCGGTTGTCGTCATAAAAGACATTCAGATTCGACAGGCGCTGGAAACCGGCGAGGGAGGCCGCCTCGGCGGAGACCCCTTCCATGAGATCGCCGTCGCTCGCGATGACGTACACCTGGTGATTGATGACCTCGTGCCCGGGCCTGTTGTAGCGGGCCGCGAGGAAACGCGCCGCCATTGCCATCCCGACGGCCGAACCGAAACCCTGCCCGAGAGGCCCCGTGGTGAGCTCGACGCCCGGCGTGTCACCGCGTTCGGGGTGACCCGGTGTAAGGCTCCCCCATTGCCGGAAGCACTTCAGCTCTTCCATGGAGAGATCGAAGCCTACGAGATGCAGAAGCGCGTACTGGAGGGCGCTGGCATGTCCCGCGGAAAGCACAAAGCGGTCGCGCCCGGGCCATTCGGGATCCCGCGGGTTGAATTGCAGGGTGCTCGTCCACAATACGTAGGCGAGTGGAGCGAGGCCCATCGGCGCGCCGGGATGACCGGAGTTCGCCTTCTGAACCATGTCGATGGAGAGGGCCCTAATGGTGTTGACTGCGATCTCGTCCTGCCGGTCGTAGGATGGCGGCCGGGACGGATCCGGCGGGCCGGAGCGTCTCGTCATCGGTCGTGCTCGCAACTGAACGGATATCGAGGAAGGTTCGGCCCGGGGGAATGGGCGCCGGGCGATCCGGCGGAGAGCATGATAGCGCCTCTCACCAGAGGATGCATCCGTGCAAGCGCCCCCGAAAGCAGAATGCCGGCAGCGCAGCCGCCTCACCGGCCTCGCAGAAGCGCCTCTCGACAAAGGGTCCCCGATGAAAGAAGATAGTCACGCCGGCTTCCGGATCGGCCCCGAACGGAGGAGGACCCCCATGTCCCGGATTCATTACCGCGCCTGCTCGATGTGCGAGGCCATCTGCGGCCTCGAGATTACGTCCGAAGGTGGCAACATCACCGCCATCCGCCCGGATTCAGAGAACCCCTTCTCGAGGGGCTACATGTGCGTCAAGGGCTCCGCCATGCGGGACATCCACCATGACCCCGACCGTCTCCGCTATCCGCTGCGACGGACGCGGGGCGGTGGCTGGACCCGAATCTCTTACGACGAGGCCATCCGCGAAACCGCCGATCGCCTCGGAGCGGGGCGCGAGAAGTACGGCCCGAGCGCCATCGCGGTCTATCTCGGCAACCCCAATGTTCACGCACTCGGCATGATGCTCTTCGGCGCTCTCTTCCTGAAAGCTCTCGGCACCCGCTCGGTCTACAGCGCGAACTCCCAGGATACGAACGCCCGGCTGCTCACCTCTTTTCTCATGTACGGCGGGTACGGATCACTCCCTGTCCCGGACGTCGACCGGACGGACTACTTCCTGATGCTGGGCGCAAACCCCGCCGCCTCGAACGGCAGCATCATGACTGCGCCGGATCTGCACCGCAGACTCCGGGCGATCTCCGAGCGGGGCGGGAAGGTCGTTGTGATCGATCCACGGCGCACCGAGACCGCCGCGGAGGTGCTCAAGCGCGGCGGTGAGCATCACTTCGTTCGCCCGGGGGCCGACGGCTGGTTCGTGGCCGCAATGCTCCAGACCCTCTTCCGGGACGGGGCCTGGAAGACGGAGCTGCTTGACGAGATCACGGACGGCAACTGGCAGGTGATTCCGGATCTGCTGGAACCCTTCACTCCCGAAGCGGTGGCGCCGAAGGTCGGGATCGACGCGGATACGATCCGCAGGATCGCACGGGAGTTTGCCGCCGCGCCCTCCGCGGTGGCTTACGGCCGCGTCGGAATCAGCCTCGTTCCCTTCGCCACCCTCACGCACTGGTTCGTCGAGCTCATGAACATCGTGACGGGGAACTTCGATCGGGAGGGAGGGCTGATGTTCGCCAGGTTTCCGATCGATCTTTCGGCACAGCTCGGCGGGGTCAGCTCGCCGAACTACGGCAAATGGCGAAGCCGCATAAACGGCCTTCCCAAGGTGTCGGGGGAGCTCCCCTGCTCGACCCTCGCCGACGAGATCGAGACGCCCGGCGAGGGGCAGCATCACGCCTTGATCACAATCGCGGGCAATCCGATTCTTTCGGCACCCAACGGCCGGCGCCTGTCGGCCGCCTTCGAGAAACTCGACTTCATGGTCTCTATCGACATCTACCGGAACGAGACAACGCGACACGCCGACATCATCCTGCCGGGCGTCTTTGCCTTCGAACGGAACCACATGGACGTGATCTTCGGCGGGCTGAGCGTCCATAACTACATCCAGTGGTCCCCCAAAATCTTCGAGCCCGGCGAGGAGCAGCGCGAGGAGTGGCGAATCTTCGACGATATCTGCCGGGCGATGGTGCTCGAACTCGTCCCCCACGGCCTGAGGGAGCTTCTGGACGCCGCACCCGGCGAGGACAAGACGATTACCCCCGAGCGAATGGTGGAGGTTCTCATCCGCTCCGGCTCCTACGGGGACCAGTTCGGCGCGAACCCGGACGGGTTGACGCTGGATAAGGTGAAGGCGGCGGCCCACGGGATCGATCTCGGTCCGCTGACCCCCGATGGACGTGAGCGCAAGGTGAAACTTCCCGGAAACAGGATCCGTGTGGCTCATGAGGTACTCGTGGCCGACGTGGAGCGGCTCGGGAGTGCGCTTCACGAGACGGAAGGAAACGCTCTGCGTCTCATCGGAAGGCGGGAGATCAGGACGAACAACTCCTGGATGCACAACGCACCCTCCCTGATGAAGGGTAATCGCAGCTGTGATCTGTTTGTTCATCCGGGAGACGCCGATCGGCTCGGCCTCGCCGACGGGGGACTGGCTGACATTGCCTCGAGGGTCGCCAAACTGCGCGTCCGCGTCAGGGTGACTGACGGTGTCATGCCCGGCGTAGTAAGCCTTCCCCACGGCTGGGGGCACGATCGCGACGGCGTCGATCTGAAAATCGCCTCCGCAAACCCGGGGGTGAACATCAACGATCTCGTGGATGAGAAGGTCGCGGAGCCGCTCGCCTCGGCGTCGATCATGAACGGCGTCCCCGTCGAGGTCCTCCCGGCCTGAGTGAGTGGGGTCAGGTCTCTAGATTGCGCGTCAAACGCGCAATCTAGAGACCTGACCCCAAGTGCAGGTTTTAAATGCCGAAGCGCGAAGACATGGATCGGCACGATCGCCCGAGCTGGCGGGAGATGGACAAACGGCGCGATCGGAGCAGACACCGCAGCGAGGAGAATCGGCGGGAACCAAGAGGCGAACGGGAGCGGGCGATCTCGAAAAGCGCCAAGGACGCCTATCTCAAAAAGCTCGATAAAAAACTCTTCGGCGGCAAGAAAAAGGGGGCGGGCGAGGCTGAGACAGCGGTGCGCGAGGCGCGCGGCACCCGCCGCTTCTCAGACATCTGTGACGCCTACATCGAGAAAGAGGGTTTTCCTGAATCCGGGGGGCTGCTGCTTCTCTTCCTCGATCATGAAAACCCCGAGATCGTCCTCCGCGCTATCGATGCCCTCATCGTGCATGCGCGCGAGAAGAGTGTGGATCGCGATTCACTCGGCAAGGCCCTCCAGCGTGTAAAGGCAATGACCGACGACGCCGACGTGGAAGCAGCCGCGGAGGAGCTTCTGGAAGACATCTGAGGGTTGAACCGCACCGTACCCGGGCCCCGGGAGGCTCGTCCATCAACCCCGCGATAGAAAACGCCCCAGGGTTTCCCCTGGGGCGTTTTCTTCGGGCCGGGTGCTTCTTAACGCGACACGAATACCTCTGTAATCGGATGACCCTGCGTCTTCACCCAGTCCGCCATGTTCGTACTCAGAAGCATGAACAGCGTGGCGAAGAGAAGGATAAACAGCGGGAGAAACATCCGCCTGACAAAGGATACTGAACGCATTTTCCACCCCCCTTGGGGGGGAAGGCGCGTTCAATATGGCGATAGTCTCTCTCGCGTCAAGCGAATTCGGAATCTGTTTTCCGGCGGCCCGCGCGGCGGAGCGGGATCTGACAGATATTGGGGCAGAGCGCCTCACGGAGGCCATAGCTAGTGGTCCAGTTCATAAGTACGGTGACGTATCGGCGGCTGAGGCGCCCCGCGGGCAAGGCGCGCGACTGAGACGTAGCCGGTAGCTACGGCGCAAGGAGCGCAACGCCGCCAGCGGGGATGCATCGGCTGCCCAGACGTTAGCGTACTTATGAATTGGGCCACT
>CBDUXZ010000138.1:0-5956 GCA_965371325.1 uncultured bacterium
CGACGCGCCCACGGTTTTCAGCAGCTGCGACATCATCATCAAGGTGAAGGAGCCCACACCGGAGGAGGCGGAGATGCTCCGGCCGGGCCAGCGGCTGTTCTGCTTTCTTCATCTCGCACCGGCCCCCGAGCTCACACAAAAGCTCCTCGAGCGTCGTGTGACGGCCGTCGCCTACGAAACTGTTCAACTTCCTGACGGCTCGCTTCCGCTCCTTGCGCCCATGAGCGAAGTTGCGGGCCGGCTCGCGATTCAGGTGGGAATTCAGTTTTTGCAGAGTGAGCACGGAGGGCGCGGCATTCTTCTTGGTGGTGTACCCGGCGTTTCACGCGGAAAGGTGACGGTCATCGGCGCGGGCACCGTTGGCATCAATGCGGTTCGCGTCGCCCACGCCCTCGGCGCGGAAGTGGATGTTCTCGATACATCACTCCCCCGCCTGACCTACCTCTATGACATCTTCGCGGGAAACCTCGGCACGCTCGTCTCCAACACGGCAAACGTCGAGCGCTCCGTGCTGGAATCCGATTTGGTGATCGGCGCCGTGCTGATTCCAGGCGCCAGGGCGCCCCGCCTCGTGACCCGTGAGATGGTGAAACGCATGAAGCCCGGCTCCGTGGTGGTGGACGTGAGCGTTGATCAGGGCGGGTGCATCGAGACGATCCATCCCACCACGCATGCCGAACCGGTCTACACGGTCGACGGGGTCATCCACTATGGCGTGACTAACATGCCCGGGGCGGTTCCCCGAACCAGCACCTTCGCCCTGACAAACACGACTCTCCCCTACATCGTCAAGCTCGCCTCGGGCGACATCGAAGAGGTCGCCGGGGTGGACCCAGCCCTGCGCTCAGGCATCAATACCTACGATGGCGGGGTCACCCATCCCGGCGTCGCGGAGGCGCAGGGACTTCACCTGGCGGGTCTCCCGGGCGCCTGAGGGGCGCCTTCTCCCGCGCGGGGATATGGGCGCTGTCGCCGCAGGAAGCTTCGGGCCGCCGGTGTGGCACCGTCGGAGTGAGCCGAACGGCCCCAGTCTGGACTGGTTTAAGCGGCCCGTTGCGTCTATGCTGGCTCCAAGGCGGGCCCCCGACCCGATTGAGTGCTGCTCTGCCTGGTGAGGGTGTTCATGTCCGTTCCAAGTCGCCTGGTCGGTACCATGCTCGCGCTTGTTCTGTGTGGGTGCCAGGCTACGGTGACCCTGAAGTCGCCCGAGTCCGGCGCTACGCCGGCAGACGCAAAGCCCGGTGGCGCCACCACACCTTCGGACAGTGCGCCTGCCGCTGCGCCTGATATTGCTTCGATCCCCGTTGCGGCAGAGGAGGGCGCCGCCCCCTCGCCGACGCCGGACCTTGCGACTCGCCCCGCCACCGCGACCCCGCCCGCGCAAGCTGTGCCCGCGATCCCCGTGATTGCCACGCCCTCGCGCATGCCCGTGACCTCGGCCGCGTCCGTTCCCGCTTCCGGGAGCCCCACGTTCAAGGATCGCTTCCAGTCGGGCCTCCACACGGGCACCGTCGGCGCCGCCTTCGGCGGCCTCGGGGGGCCGATAGGTCTCGCGGCGGGAGGCGGCGCGGGCTTCATCGCGGGCTTCGTTGCGGGCCGGCCAATCTTCGGGGGTGCAGGCCGCGCGGGTCGCCAGGGGAGCTGGGATAGGCAGGTGCAGAATCAACAGACATGGGAGGAGCAGGTCGCTGCCCGGGTTGAGGGCCTCGACGGCCCCATGCCGCCCCCCGCAACCGGTATCGGGGATGTCGCGTCCCCCGCATCGGCGAACCCCAAGCCCCCTGGCGAGGTAAGAGACGGGGCCGATCCCGAGGGGGATTACGAGGCGTGGACGGATCAGATAATGACGCACGCGCTGCCTGCGAGCGCGCGCAGTGCGGCGGGTGACTCCCAAAGCGAGCCCGGCGATGAAGAGAGCGCGGGAGAATCGGAAATCGCCGGAGAGTCTCCGTGAGAAATTTCTTCGGGAACGCGCACCGGTCCCTGGGTCTGGCGCCGGTTCTCTGCGCGATTCTCGGCCTGGGCTTTCCCCCGGGCGCCTCGGCGGACGAGCGTCCCCCCGACCCTGCTCCGTCCTCACTTCCCCATGGCCTCCGCGGAGAGCTCTCCCCGGGGCGCCCCCTCGATCTCATTCTGCTGGTCGACGCCTCCCTGGACGCCGCCACGTCGACCGGGACGGATGTGAACGGCGACGGGAAAGTCGATCCGGGGAAAGGGATTCGCCTGTCGAAGGGCCTTCTTCCCACGGTCAGCTTCCGGACCGGGGAAGACTCTATCCTCGCAGCGGAGATCTACGCCGCGCGGCGCATCGTGGCGTCCGCCATCCATGAGGGGACGCGGATAGGCGTCGTTCTCATGGCCCAGCCCTTCGATCCCCGTCCCTGCGAGATGGTTCCCGAGGGACCCGGTGCGGAGCTGCTCCAACCTCTCACCGAGGATCGAACGGCGGTGCTCGCGGCCTTGGATCGGGTTGCGCTGCGCAGGGCGGGCGGCGCCTCGAATCTGGCCGAAGGCATACGCATGTCCGTGTCGATGCTGACCGGCCTGCCGGATATGGGGGCCGATGCGCGCCCGGACGCCCGGCGCACGGTCCTCTTCTTCGGACACCGCGCGCCGACCTTCCCCTTCGGAAGCCCCTACCATACGAGCCCCGATGACATCGCCCTGGCCGAGCGCAGCGCGAAGGTGGCCGCCAGGGTGGGCATTCGTATCGAGATCCTCACCTTCGGAACGGGAGAAGGGATGGTGATCAACAGCCTCACCCGCATCGCGGAGATCACCGGTGGCGAGTTGACCCGAGTCCCGGATGTACGAAGCGCCCCTCTCGGGCTCACGCCTCCCTGACATCATCCTTCCGCACGGGACGTCGAGACGGACCTTCATTTGACCCCGCCCCGGCGATGGTGTGACATCGCCGGTTGTCAGGGCAGGGTGGCGATCGGGGTGCGGAAGTTCACCCGGGAGTTCTGGTGAGGGGAACGAAACGGACCGGGAGGATGCGGCGCTTCTTCACGCTGCCGTCAGAGCTCTTCTCGAGAAGGATCAGGTGCTGCACCCGGAAGGGGCCGCCGACGGGGATGATCATGCGGCCGCCGGGTTTAAGCTGCGCGATGAGAGGCGCGGGAATGTGGTCGGCCCCCGCCGTGACGATGATGGCGTCAAAAGGAGCCGCTTCCGGCCAGCCGTTGTATCCGTCGCCGACACGCGTCTTCACATTCTTGTACTCCAGGCGGGCGAAGTGCTCCCGGGCCAGCGTTCCCAGCGGCGCGACGATTTCAATCGTGTAGACTTCCCTGACGAGCTGCGAGAGCACCGCGGCCTGATAGCCCGAGCCGGTACCAACCTCGAAAACCTTGTCGCCCGGCTCCAGATCGAGAAGCTCCGTCATCAGGGCGACGATGTAGGGTTGGGAGATCGTCTGGCCGTGGCCGATGGGGAGGGGGCGGTTCTCGTAGGCGTGGCGTTTCTGCGACTCTGGAACGAACTCGTGGCGGGGAACGCTCTTTAAGGCTTTGGCAACACGTTTCGAGAGCGCCTCTCTTCCTGTTTCGAAACGCGTCGCGGCAGTCTGTCGTTCGACAATGTCCACCATCCGCGCACGGCGGACCTGATAGGTCTCTTTGTCCTGGTCCGCCGCCCGGAGGGAGGCCCCCGGCAGCAGGACGACGGCCGCGAGAGCGCCGAGAACGGCGGGACGAATGGGAAAGCGTCCTGTCATGGCTCCGGGTGGGCAAGGATGAACGACGGTGCGACTTCCGTGGGGCGCTTCACCGATTACACGCGCTGCGATACAATGAGATCCAGACTGGCGCGACCGGAAGGCACGGGGTTCCGAGCGCATAGTATCATTTCCGCGGCCCGTTTTATGATCCCGCGCGGACCCACCAGAGAGGTGAGGAAAAGCACGTGACTGATTCCAAAGACTCCACGAGGGGCAAAATCGGCCTCGGCATCCGATTCGCCGTTTTCCTGGGGGGCATCTATTTCCTCTTTACGTTTGAGCCGGTGTACGAGCGCGTCGTTGCCCCCTTCACCGCGTTCACGGCCTGGCTGGCCGCCGCGACGGGAAAACTGCTGACCCTCTCCGTCAACGTGAACGGCGTCACGCTCATCGGGCCCGCATCCTCCGTCAACGTGGGGCAGGGGTGCGACGCCATCGATGTGGTGAGCATCATCCTCGCCGCCGGGCTCGCCACACCCGCGGCCCTCACACGAAAGCTCTCGTTCGTAACCGTGGGGATCACGGCGGTTCTTGCCCTGAATATCGCCCGCCTGCTGACGCTCCTCTACGCGGCCTCTATCTCCTACACCTTCATGGACATCCTGCACGTGTACATCTGGCCCGTGATCCTGCTCTTCGGCTGCCTCGGCCTCTGGTACTACTGGTTCGAGGAGCGGGCGACCGCATGAAGCGAAGGGCGTATCTACGTGCAGCCCTCCTCTGGATTCTGCTGGTCGTTGCCTTTGCCCTCCTCACGAAGGTCGCCGGAGAGTTCTATCGCACACCGATCCTCGGAACCGGGGAGCGCATCGCGCAGTTCGTCGCGCCATCGGATGTCCGGATAACAATCCGAAAGGAGGGGGAGAAGGTTACCTTCGCTGCCGGTCGCGGGGAGAAGGGGATGAAGACGGGTATCGACGTCTCGCTTCTTGACGCATCTGCATCGCTTTTCCTGGCAACGGTCCTCCTCACCCCGGCGGGCTCGCCGTGGCGGCGGGTTCTCTGGATGGCTTTGGCGTTTCTGGGTTTTGTCGTCGTGATGGGATTTGTCGTCGCCGGTCTGGCCCTCGTACCACTTGTGCAGGGGGGATTCGTGTCGAGTCGCGTGGCATGGCGTCTCGCCGCGCTATCCCACAATACCGCAAGCTCCGGGCTCATCATCTCCTTCCCGACGGCAATCTGGTTTATCTCGACCTTCACCTGGTGGCGCAGGGACTTCGCGAAGTCCGCGGCGCCGAGGCCGAAGGATAAGCCGGTGGAGCGAAAGCTCACGCGGCGGGAGCGGCGAACGCGGGAGAGGGAACAGCCGAAGAAGAAACGGTAGAGTTCTGATCGCGACGCGGCGTTACTGCGCCCTGATGCGGATTTGTTGCGCCTTCTCCCAGAGGCCCTCGGCGCTCTCGCCGTCCTCAGGATAGAAGGCGTAACCGTACTGGAGATGAACCTTGATAGTCAGGTCGGCCGGAAGATCCGCCCGGATGGCGTCGTTCAGGGAGACGGAAAGGCGCGTGATCGCCTCCGTGGCGTCAATGCCCGGTTCGGGGAAGAGAATTCCGAAGGTGAGCTGATCCAGCCGCGCGAGGATATCAAAACCCCGGAGATTATCGCGGAGCGTTTCGCTGACCTTGATGATCAGGCGCCGCCCCGCCTCGTCGCCGACACGCTCTTCGAACTCCGCGTGGTTCGCCAAACGGCAGATCATAAGGCAGATGTTTCGGTCCGATCGCTTTGCGCGCTCCAGCTCGTCCTTCACCCGCCCCTCCAGGAACTCCTGGTTGGGAAGCCCCGTGGCCTCGTCAAGCTGATCGATTTGTTTCGAGCGCTCGGTGAGAGTCGCCTGGAGCACGGCTCTTTCGGCGAAGCCTGCATAGCGTACGAAGACTTCTCGATCCTCGTGGGTGAAAGGGACGGGATAGAACGAGTCCTGGACGAGTTTGTCGTAAACGGCGAGCGTCCCGAGTATTCCGTTGGGGTGGCGCAGGGGAATCCCGAGGGCGGTCTGAACCGTGGGGTTGTCTTCCGAGAGCTCGGCGTCTTCCCGGACATCCGGAACCAGCACGAGTTCCTTGCGGCGCAACAGGCGGATGACGAACTTCTTGTCGAAGGCGAACAGGCTCTTCTGAAGCCGCGTGTCGCCCGACCCGAAATAGGAGCGGATCATATAGCGGCCGGTCGAGGCCTCCCGGAGTCGCAGGACACAGGCATCGCACTGGAGAATCATGCCGGCCGAAGATG
>CBDUXZ010000139.1:0-5925 GCA_965371325.1 uncultured bacterium
TCATGATCTCAACGGCTCCGGCTTCAAGGTGAACAACCCCACCGCCGAATCGACCTGCGGCTGCGGCAAATCCTTCAGCTGATAGAAAGCGTCACCCCGGCCCGGCGCAACGAACGGGTCCAACCGGATCAGGAGTGAGGTAAAAACGGTGGCATCGCCCAAGGGCCGCGTGGAAGACTTTGCGAACCAGGAATACAAGTACGGGTTCGTCACGGACATCGAACAGGACGAGATTCCACGGGGTCTCAACGAAGAGATCATCCGGCTGATCTCGGCCAAGAAGAAGGAGCCCGAGTTCATGCTCGCGTGGCGGCTGAAGGCCTATCGCCGCTGGCTCACCATGACGGAGCCCACCTGGCAGAATGTCACCTATAACCCCATCGACTACCAGAAGATCGTCTACTACTCGGCGCCCAAGCCGAAGAAGAAGCTCGCGAGTCTCGACGAGGTTGATCCGGAGATCCTCGCGACCTTCGAGAAGCTCGGCATCTCGCTCGATGAGCAGAAGCGCCTTTCGAATGTCGCCGTCGACGCCGTCTTCGACAGCGTGTCGGTGGCCACCACCTTCAAGAAGAAGCTCGCCGAGGCGGGCGTGATCTTCTGCTCCTTCTCGGAAGCGGTGCAGGAGCATCCCGATCTCGTCAGGAAGTATCTGGGAACGATCGTCCCCTACAGCGACAATTTCTTCGCGACCCTCAACTCCGCCGTCTTCAGCGACGGCTCGTTCTGCTACGTGCCCAAGGGCGTGCGCTGCCCGATGGAGCTCTCGACCTATTTCCGCATCAACGCCGCCGACACGGGGCAGTTCGAGCGCACGCTCATCGTCGCCGACGAGGGGAGCTACGTGAGCTACCTCGAGGGGTGTACCGCACCCATGCGCGACACGAACCAGCTCCACGCCGCCGTCGTGGAACTCGTCGCTCTCGGCGACGCCGAGATCAAGTACTCCACCGTCCAGAACTGGTACCCCGGCGACAAGGACGGAAAGGGGGGCATCTACAACTTCGTCACGAAGCGCGGAAAGTGTGCCGGGAAGAACTCCAAAATCTCCTGGACGCAGGTCGAGACGGGCTCCGCCATCACCTGGAAGTATCCGGGCGTAATTTTGCAGGGGGACAATTCGGTCGGCGAGTTCTACTCGGTTGCCCTCACGAACAACAGGCAGCAGGCCGACACCGGCACCAAGATGATCCATCTCGGAAAGAACACGAAGAGCACGATCATCTCCAAGGGCATCTCCGCCGGTCACGGGCAGAACACCTACCGCGGCCTCGTGAAGATCTCGAAAAACGCCACGGGCGCCCGGAACTATTCCCAGTGCGACTCGCTGCTCATGGGCGATAAGTGCGGCGCCCACACGTTCCCCTACATCGAGGTGAAGAACACCTCGGCGCAGCTCGAGCACGAGGCCTCCACCTCGAAGATCGGCGAAGACCAGCTCTTCTACTGCAGGCAGCGGGGAATCTCGACCGAAGACGCGGTTTCGATGATCGTGAACGGTTTTTGCAAGAAGGTCTTCCGCGAGCTGCCCATGGAGTTCGCGGTGGAGGCCCAGAAGCTGCTCAACGTCAGCCTCGAGGGGGCGGTCGGCTGAGCCGGGCGGTTCGTCCTTCTTAATTCAGGAGCGGTCAATGCTCGAAATCAGGAATCTCCACGCGCGTGTCGAAGGGAACGCGATTCTACGCGGGGTCGATCTCTCCGTGAAGGCCGGCGAGGTGCACGCCGTTATGGGGCCGAACGGCTCCGGGAAGAGCACGCTGGCGCAGGTGATCGCCGGCCGCGAGAACTTCGAAGTGACAGCGGGTGAAATTCTCTACGAGGGGAAGAACCTCCTGGAGATGGCGCCCGAAGCGCGCGCGGGCGAGGGAGTTTTCCTGGGCTTCCAGTATCCCGTCGAAATTCCGGGCATCGCGAACATGTATTTCCTTCGGGCCGCGTTGAACGCCCTTCGCGCTTACCGCGGCGAGGAGGAGGTAGACGCCATCGATTTCCTGGCGCTTGCAAAGGAGAAGACCAAGCTCGTCGAGATGGACGACAAGCTCATGAAGCGGTCGGTCAACGAGGGTTTCTCGGGCGGCGAGAAGAAGCGAAATGAAATTCTCCAGATGGCGGTTCTCGAGCCGAAGCTCGCCATCCTCGACGAGACCGATTCGGGCCTCGACATCGACGCGCTGAAAATCGTGGCCAACGGCATCAACGCGCTTCGCGGCCCCGGGCGCGCCATCGTGCTCATCACCCACTACCAGCGGCTTCTGGAGTACGTGGTTCCCGACCAGGTCCACGTTCTCTTGCAGGGGCGCATCGCGCGGTCCGGCGGCAAGGATCTGGCGCTGGCGCTGGAGGAGAAGGGCTACGGCTGGATCGAGGCCGCGGCCGAAGCGGGAGCATCCGCCTGATGCCCAAGTCCGACGATCCGCGGGACGTCTACCGTTCCCACTTTGAGGCTTTCGAGAAGAGCCTGAACGGCGCGAAAGAAACGCCGCTCCACGGGATCCGCCGGAAGGCCTTTGCGCGCTTCGAGGCCCAGGGTTTCCCGACGATGCGTGAGGAGGCGTGGAAGTACACGAACCTGGCGCCCCTGGCCAAGGTCCGCTTCAGGCCGGCGGGGGCCGTGGCAATCGATGAGCGGATTCGCGAGGCGATCACCTCGGAGGGTGAAGGGGCGGGTCACCGGCTTGTTTTTGTGAACGGGCGCTTTGCGCCGGCGCTCTCCGAAACACTTTCGTCGGACGGAGAGGCGGTGATTGGAAGTCTCGGCGCGGCCCTCGAGCGCCATTCCGGGATCGTCGAGAAGAATCTCGCACGCCATGCGCGTGATGAAGATCGTGCGCTGGTGGCTCTCAACAGTGCGTTTATCACGGACGGCGCGTTCATCCATATCCCTGATGGCGTGGTTCTTGAAGCGCCGGTCCACATTCTCTTCCTGTCGGTCCCCTCGGAGGAGCCCGCGGTGACCCACCCGCGAAACCTCATCGTGGCCGGCAAGAACAGTCAGGCACGGATCGTCGAGAGCTACCGCGCGCTGGGTAACGAAACCTATTTCACGAACGCCGTGACCGAGATAGTCGCCGGAGAGGGAGCGGTCGTGGATCATTGTCGCGTGCAACGGGAGAACGAGAAGGCGTTTCACATGGGGAATATCACGGTATGCCAGGGACGCGACAGCGCTCTCACCTCCTACGTGGTTTCACTGGGCGGGGCACTGGTGCGGAACGATGTTTCGGTGCTTCTCGGGGGAGAGGGGAGCGGCTGTGCCCTGAACGGTCTCTACATGGCCGATCACAAGCAGCATGTCGACAACCATACGGTGGTTGATCACGCGGTGCCCCATTGCAGCAGTAACGAGAACTACAAGGGCATCCTTGGCGGAAAATCGAAGGCGGTCTTCCACGGCGAGGTCATTGTCCGGGCGAATGCGCAGAAGACGGAGGCCCATCAGCTCAACAAGAACCTCGTTCTCTCCGAAGACGCGCTCATCCACACGAAGCCGAGGCTCCGGATCAACGCAAACGATGTCAAATGCACGCACGGAGCGACGGTGGGCATGCTGGATCAGGATTCGCTCTTCTATCTGCAGTCGCGCGGTTTCCCGAGGGAAGAGGCGAAGAACATGCTTACCTACGCCTTCGCCGCGGAAATTATAGAACCGATCAAGGATGAGGCGCTACGCAGATCGATCGAAAGGCTGGTTATCTCGCGATTGCCGGCGGCCGAACGGCTCAGGGAGCTGGCATGAGTATTGCTGCTAAAAATGTGCGCAGCGAAGCCAGGCAGGCGGGGCAGGGCGCCTTCGATGTCGAGAAGATCCGGAAGGACTTTCCGATCCTCCATCAGGAGGTGCACGGCAAGCCACTGGTCTATCTCGACAACGCCGCCTCGAGTCAGAAGCCCCGGTCGGTGATCGACGCCCTGAGCAGGTATTACGAGCGGGACAACGCGAACATTCACCGGGGCGTTCACGCGCTCTCCCAGCGCGCCACCGACGCCTACGAGGCAGCGCGGGAGACGGCGGCGCGCCTGCTGAACGCCGCCGAATCCCGCGAGATTATCTTTGTGCGGGGGACCACGGAGGGGATCAACCTGGTCGCGAGCAGCTTCCTCCGGAAGCACGCCCGTCCCGGGGACGAGATCGTGATCTCGGCGATGGAGCACCACTCGAACATCGTGCCGTGGCAGATAGCCTGCAAGACCCAGGGACTGTCCCTTCGGGTGGCGCCCGTCAATGATGACGGCGAGCTGATCCTGGAAGAGTTCGAGAAGCTCATCGGGGAGCGCACGCGCCTGGTCGCGATCGTGCACGTGTCGAACTCCATCGGCACCATCAATCCGGTCAGGCAGATCATCAAGATGGCCCACGACAGGAACGTGGCCGTTCTGTTGGACGGCGCTCAGTCGGCGCCCCACATGCCCGTGGACGTCCAGGGGCTCGATTGCGACTTCTACGCGTTCTCGGGACACAAGCTGTTCGGCCCCACCGGCATCGGTGTTCTATACGGGAAGGCGGCGCTTCTCGAGGGGATGCCTCCCTACCAGGGCGGCGGGGAGATGATCAGCGTCGTCACCTTCGAAAAGACGCACTACAACGTGATCCCCCACAAGTTCGAGGCGGGAACGCCGAACATCGCGGGGACCATCGGCCTGGGAGCGGCAATCGACTACATCAACCGGCTCGATCGCGTGCAGGCGGCGGCCCACGAGGACGATCTTCTGCGCTACGCGACGGAGGCCGTGTCGGAAATTCCAGGAATTCGGTTGATCGGTACCGCTAAAGAGAAGGCCTCCATTCTCTCTTTCGTGCTCGACGGCGTCCATCCCCATGACGTGGGAACGATCCTCGATCTGGAAGGGGTCGCCGTTCGCACCGGCCATCACTGCACGCAGCCGCTCATGCAGCGTTTTGGTGTTCCAGCGACGACGCGGGCTTCGTTTGCCTTCTACAATACAAGGGCGGAGATCGATCTCCTTGTATCGGGGATCCTGAAAGCGAAGGAGATGTTGAGCTGATGTCGGATCTGCGCGAGCTCTACCAGGAAGTGATCCTTGATCACAACAAGAAGCCGAGGAACTTCCGTGAAATTCCGGATGCGACGGCGAAGGCTGAGGGATTCAATCCGCTCTGCGGCGATCATCTCAATCTCTCGCTGAAGCTCGACGGCGACGTTATCACCGAGGTGGCGTTCCAGGGGAGCGGTTGCGCCATTTCCAAGGCGTCGGCTTCCATGATGACGACGAGCGTCGCCGGGAAGACGAAATCGGAAGTCGAGAAGCTGTTCCATCTCTTTCACGAGATGGTCACGGGCAACGGTGAAAGCCGTGCCGATCCCGCGGAGCTGGGGAAGCTGGCCGTCTTCTCAGGCGTGTGCGAGTTTCCGGCGCGAGTAAAATGCGCTTCACTGGCATGGCACACGCTTCGTTCGGCGCTTCACGACGGCGAGGGGAAAGTAACGACGGAGTAGGAGTAGCGCCGGCGCAATCCCCCGGCACTTGCCAACGCACCATAAGGAATGAGGAAAACCGACATGTCAGGCTACGAACAGGCAAGGCTCACACGGGAGTGCAGGGCCACCGAGATTCCCAGCGGGAGCCCGCTTGTGCTCGCCTCGGGGATGGTCGTCACGATTACGCAGACCCTGGGTGGAAACTTCACGATTCTTACGGACGTGGGCAACATGGCCCGCATCGACGCCAACGATGCCGATGCCCTCGGCAAGTCGAAGCCCGAGGCCCCCGCGCCGGGTGCAGCGACGGAAGGACCACTGGACGACGGGAAGATCTGGGAGATTCTGAAAACGGTTTACGACCCGGAGATCCCGGCGAACATCGTCGATCTCGGGCTTGTCTACGAATGTAGTGTAACGCCTCTTCCTGAAGGGGGTAGCAAGGCCGCCGTAAAATTCACCATGACGGCTCCCGGCTGCGGGATGG
>CBDUXZ010000140.1:0-5922 GCA_965371325.1 uncultured bacterium
ATAACGCCGTCCCTGATCGGGCGAATGGCGCGGATATTCGCCGGGGTCCGGCCGAGCATCTCCTTCGCTTCCCTCCCCACGCAGAGAACCTTCTGGATGCCCCGCACGCCTTCCTGTACCGCCACAACGGAGGGCTCGCTGCAGACCACGCCCTCGCCCTTCGCAAAGACGAGGGTATTGGCCGTGCCCAGATCCATGGCGAGATCACGGGAGATAAGTCCGAGGAAGCGGTCGAGCATCACGGGCGGCACCTCGATCCCCGGCGGAGAGCGCCCGGGGGGGGGAACGGGAAGTGATCAGGGGGCCGGGCCCGGGGGCGCGCCGGCAAACTACCTTCACTCTAGCACTCTAGCGCCTGGAGCACTTTTCGTCGAGATCCGCACGCGCCTTCATGGCGGCGCGCAGGGAGACCTTTCCAAGCCGGGTTGACAGCGGCGCCTGCCCGTAGGCGGGGCGGGGCCCGTCCCGCACCGCCTGCGCCGCCTGACACACCTCCCCTATCCGCCGTACATCCGGAGGGCGAGGGTGGCGAGCCCGAGGAACGAGAGGAAGCCGAATGCGTCGGTCACCGTGGTCACGATGATTCCGGAGGCTACGGCGGGGTCCACGCCCGCGCGCTTCAGCATGAGGGGAACGAACGTCCCCACCGCCCCCGCCAGAAACATGTTCGCGATCAGCGCCATCCCCAGAATCGTTCCGAGCATCCAGCTCCCGCGCCAGAGGTATGTCCCGAGCGCCATAACCGTCCCCACCGCAACGCCGTTCACCAGCGCGACGATACTCTCCTTGACGAGCGCCCGCCGCACGTCCTCCCAGACAATTTCTCCAAGCGCGATGCCCCGGGTAATGAGCGTGAGGGTCTGCATGCCCGTGTTTCCACCCAACATGGCCACGATCGGCATAAAAACCGCGAGTGTCACCATGCGTGAGATGGTGTCCTCGAAGAGCGCCACGACGCTCACGGCGATAAGGGCGGTAGCAAGATTGATGTAGAGCCAGGGGAGGCGCTTGCGCACGCTTCGCGACGGGGGGCAGAAGATACGATCGTCCTCGTCCACGCCGCCCATGCGCATCATGTCCTCGGTGGATTCCTCCTCAATCACGTCCACGATGTCGTCGATGGTGATGCGCCCTACGAGGCGATCCGTATCGTCCACCACGGGCAGGGAAACGAGGTCGTACTTCTTGAACAGGCCGGCGACCTCCTCCTGATCCACCCCGGTGTTAACCTTGATCAGGTCTTCGTCCACCGCCTTTCGAATGGGCGTCGAGCTGTCCATCAGGAGGAGCCGGCGCACGGGGAGAACGCCCGCCAGGCGGCCGCTCCGATCGACGACGAAGACATTGTGGACGTCCTCGACGTCGCCCTGCTGCGCCAGATTCTGCAGGGCTCTCACCGCCTGTGCAATCGTCCCGTCCTCCGGAATGGCGAGCAACTCGCGCTTCATGATCCCGCCCGCCGTATCCTCGGGGTAGCGGAGGAGATCGGTTACTTTCTCCATCTCCTCGCGGCCCATGTTCCGAAGAACGAGAGCCGCGGTCTCTGCGGGAAGCTCGGCAATGAGGTCCGCCGCATCGTCGGATTCCATCTCTTCGGCTATCTCGGCGAGCCTTACCGGGCTCGTATCTTCGATAATCTCCTCGCGGCTCGGATCGTTCAGCTCCACGAGCACGTCCGCCGCGATTTCGGGATCGAGGTGCTCGAAGATCCGCTGCTTCTGATCTTCAGCCAGCGGCTCGATGGCATCGGCTATATCCGCGGGGTGACGCTCTTTGAGCAGGCGCATGATGACGCGGGTCTCCCCCTTCTCGAGGGCTTCCCCGATCCGCGCCAGTTCCATGTTGTCGGGCGTCTTCGTCATCGCTGTATTCCCCAGAGCGCCACCGCGCTCCGTTTCGTCTTCCGCCGCCGTTCCGGGGCCGGCTTAAGGCTGGGCTACCGGCTCGGCTCTCCCACCACCGAGCCGGTAGTAGACAATCTTGTCGCTGCCCGTGATCGCCGCGAGGCTCCCACCGTCCCTCGCGAGGGCATAATCGACGATGTCAGCGCCCGCCCGCATACGGGCCGTGAGGTCGCCGTGGGTGTCCCAGGCGAGAAGCGTGGGCTGTCCTTCTTCCTCGAGCACCGCCACGATGCGATCGCCCTCTTCGCTGATTTGAATCCGCAGGGGCTCCCGGGCCGGACGATCGAGCTGAAACTTCCAGCCCAGCTCCCCTTCGCGGTTGAAAACATAGATCCGCTGACCCAGAACGGTGTTGTTCCCGGTCACAAGAAAACCCGCATCGCGGCTAAGCGCAATCGAGTCCACCCCTCCGGGCACCGTGGCCCGCCAAATCTCCTCTCCGGCGAGATCGTAGACGGCGAGGCTTTCCCCTTCGATGCCCGTCCCGACGGCAATCTTTGTTTCCTCTCCGGAGGCGATCGCGACGGTGCCGACCTGCGTGCTCAACGGCTGTCTCCAGAGCACCCGCCCCTTGCCGTTGATGACGATGACTCGCCCCGCGAGCGTAATCGCCGCCAGTGCGTCGCCCCCGTCGGCCAGGGTCATGTGCCAGATTCCGCCAGGATCGTTGAAGGACCAGAGCCGGCGGCCCTTGTCATTCAGCGCCTCGATGACCATTCCCCCGACATCCTCGTCGCCTGTGTTCCAGCAAACGATCCGCTCTCCGGACGCGGAGACCTCGGGAATTCCGATGCAGGAGCTCTCCCAGCGCTTCTCGCCATGCCGCCCCCAGGCCAGAAGCGCGCCATCGACGAGATAGGCCAGGACGATCGAGCCGTCGCCCGCGACGGCGATTCCCGCGACGCGCCGCTCAAGGGGCGTGTGCCAGAGAATGGTTCCTTTCTCATCGAGGGCGTAGAGGTGGTTCTCTCCCTTCCCCTCGGCATCCTCCCTGGTCGCAACGATCAGAAGTTTCGTCTCCGCATCCGCGGAGAGTGCTACTGCTTCGCCCCGGAAGTCCCGTTTCCAAAAGGGACGCAGGCTCTGCGCGCTGCGCTCCACGGCCCTCGGGCCGCAGGACCAGATACCCACGGCAAGGGCCAGCAGCGCCAGGAGGGGCGCCCCACACCGCAGCGCCGCCCCTCCTGCGGACGGGCGGTCTGGAGGCGGTTCAATGACGGGCTTCACGTCGAACGCTCTTCCTCCCGGCCGATCGCCGTGAGGGGCTGCCGCGCCGGATGCAATCTCCTTCGGATCGGCAAGAAAAGCGGAATCCGGCAGCGGACTTCCCCGAAGCAGGGGACGCACGCGGGCCGAGTCAACCTATACAGAGGGGCTCGGAGAGGATCAACCGGGTCGGTTCGGAAAGGAGGGCGGGGACGGTCGGCCGCTAGGGGAGCAGGATGGCCCCCGCCACGACAGTCGTCCACCGGTCCCTTTTATCCCCAATCGCCGACTGGGTAATGTTGTAGGTCTTCACGATCTCGCTCGAGATAGACCAGACGTCCTTCCGCTCGTCGTAGCTCTTATCCGGGTCGAACTCGACGCCCAGCACCGTGGCGAGCATCTCCGCGGCGAGATCCTCCGAGTAATCCCCCGCCTTTCTTTCGGTCTCACCGAAGCTATGGTGCTCGGAGAGATAGCCATACATCGACTCGTCCTTCGGCAACGCCAGGCCGACGGAGGCAGCCAGGAGACGATGCGCCTCCCTCACCGCGTTCTCGCTCAAGACGCAATACACAACCTGCCCCGGCGTAAGATGCGGGAGTCCCTCTCGCGCCGAGATGAGCTTGCACTTCGGCGGAAAAATGCTCGAGACGCGAACCAGATTGTACTGCGCGATCTTCGCGTCCCTGAGCGCCAGCTCGAAACTCGATAGCTTCTCCCGATGCCTGCCGACACCTTTCGTGAGGAAGATCCTCGATGCGACGAACAATTTTTCTTCCCTCCCTTCCCCCGACCGGATCCTGCATTCCGGGTGACACGGCTCTCTTCTTCAGGTGAACCACCCTTTGCGGGGTCGCAATCGGCAACCTCCGGCCCCGTGACGGGCCGAACTGCGGGTCAAAAAAATCCCAGCCCCCGGTCAACCCAGCAGCGCGCCGCGTCGTCTCAACGCGTCATGTCCGTCGCGGTGTGGCCCTCTGAAAAGGAGGGGCTGCTTCCGCGGGAATGATGGCTTGGGAATTCTGGGAACTGGGAGCGCCTGTTACCCCTCCCGGCTCGCGCTCGGGAGAGCCTGCTCCCTCAGTCGTTGCCAGCCAGTGGCTTGATTGGAAATCTCGTTTCTTCTTCGTCGCGACGGCCTCCGCCCCGGCGCTCCAGCTCTTCCTGCTCCTCCTTGCATTTGATGCAAAGGATCGTGAAGGGCCGGGCCTTGAGCCGGGCCAAATCGATCGATTCGTCGCATTCGTCGCAGACACCGAAGCTCCCCTGCTCCATCCGGGAGAGCGCCACGTCGATCTTGTTCATCAGATGCCGCTCGCGCTCCCTGATCTCGACGTTCAGATTGAGATTCAGATCGCTGGTGGCGAGATCGACGATGTCAGGAACGTCATCCGCGTCGATGGTCACGTTGCTGTCAGCCATGTGGAGCGCGTTCTGGAGAATACGCTTCTTCTCGTTAGCAAGAATTTGCTTGAATTTCTCGAGGTCCCTCTTCCGCAAGACATCCTCCTGAAACCAGCTCGAGCAATTCCCGGATCTCGCTCCCCGATCGCGGAACTCCCACGGAGAGACTTGCGACTAGGCGCACCCGGCGGACAGCGCCGGGATCAAGGTGGGGAACTATATAAACCAGGCCCCTGTTTTGTCAACAAATACCGGCCCTGGAATCGTTCCGCCGTAACATTCGATCAGGAGAGGAGGGGACGAGTCGTTGCGCCCTGTTTGGTGCCGAAGGGCCTCTTTGTCGCTTCGGGCTCCGGCTCCGTCAGCGCGATGGCCAGAACGTCCGCCAGCCGATCCACGAGACGGAAGGTCATCTCGGAGCGGACGGACTCCGGCAATTCCACGAGATCCTTTTCGTTTCTCCCGGGAAGGATGACGATTCGGATCCCCGCCCTTCTCGCCGCCAGCACCTTTTCCTTGATGCCCCCGACGGGCAGCACTTTGCCGCGAAGCGTGATCTCGCCGGTCATCGCGATGTCGGAGCGCACCCTTCGGTCTGTCATAAGAGAGACGAGCGATGTGACCATGGTCACGCCCGCGGAGGGGCCGTCCTTCGGAATTGCACCCGCCGGGACATGGATGTGGAGATCCGTCGTGGCGAAGAAATTCGGGTCGAGGCGAAGGGCCTCCGCGTTCGAACGCACGTAGGAGAGCGCCGCCTCCGCTGACTCCTTCATCACGTCTCCCAGTTGTCCGGTCAGCTTGAGGGACTTCGCACCGGGTGCGCGGCTGGATTCCACGAACAGGATGTCGCCTCCCTGGGGCGTCCAGGCCAGGCCGATCGCCACGCCGGGAGCCTGCAGCCGCTCGATGCGCTCGTTCCAGTACTTCAGAGGCCCGAGAAACTCTTCGATGTTGCCGGCAGCGATTTCCGCGCCCTCCATCTCACCCTCGGCCACACGCCGCGCGACCTTCCGGCAGACGGAGGCCAGCTCCCGTTCGAGATTCCGCAGCCCGGCCTCCCGGGTGTACTGGGAGATGATCCGCTCGATTGCATTGTCATCGATACGGAATTGTCCGGCCGTCAGCCCGTGCTCGCCCAGCAGCTTGGGAAGCAGGTATTTCTTTGCGATTTCGAGCTTCTCCTCGGCCGTGTAGCCGGGCAGCTCGAGAATCTCCATGCGGTCCCTGAGCGCCGGCGGAATCGTATCAAGCAGGTTGGCCGTTGTGATGAACAGCACCTTCGAGAGATCGAAAGGGACCTCGAGGTAGTGATCTGAGAAACTGAAGTTTTGCTCCGGGTCGAGCACCTCAAGAAGCGCGGAGGCCGGGTCGCCGCGGAAATCGGCTCCCACCTTGTCGATCTCAT
>CBDUXZ010000141.1:0-5908 GCA_965371325.1 uncultured bacterium
CCCATCTCCTCGTCCCGATTATCCACCTTGTAATGCACCTTGATGTTCATCGGAAGCCTGGTTTCATGCCTGGCTTTGTCGTTCAGACCCCTGGCGACGCATGAGAACAGATCGTTGCGATTCACCGTCTTGGTGAGGTAGCCATCGCATCCGGCCTGGATGCACCGCACGCGATCTTCCTGGCGGTCCGCGGCGGTAATCATGATCACCGTCGTACCCTTCAGCTCCGGGTCGCTCTTGATCTTCCGACAGACCTGGTCGCCCTCCAGACCCGGCATATTGAGATCGAGAAGGATCAAATCCGGCCGGTGCTTCCGCGTCGCTTGCAGGGCCTCCGCGCCGCTCGCGGCCTTCAATATCTCGTAGCCCGAATCTTCCAGGAAGGTTCCCTCGAGATCGAGGAACAACCGCGAGTCGTCCACGATCAGAATACTCTTTGACCCTGCTGGCATGGTGGGGCCCCCGGCCGGCCGCGCTGCGGCCGGCGTCCAGGCGGGATTTCACCCTCTTACGGCACGACGAAGCGCTCATTCCAGAAGAATTTTGGCTTGAGTTACTTTTCGGTGGCCCGCGCGGGGATCTTGAGCGCCATGGGGGAGCTGTCCGCTGTTCCTGGATATTATGGCGGAGGGCTCCGCCATTCAAAAATGGAAAGCCTCGCCCGGCGGCGTGCGCGTCCCGGGCCCCTATTGCGGTGGAAAGCGATCGAGCATCTTCCGGACCGCTTTCCGGATTCGTTCTTCGCGTTTTTCGGGGCCGGCACTCCGATCGATGCGCGCCTCGGCCGTGCCTCGCCAGATGAGATCGCGCCTTTCCGGCTCGATCACGTCCAGGACGAGGGTTCCCTCCTCGTACTCCGTGACGTAGGTCTCCGTCCCGATCATGGTCCAGCCGGCGCTGTGGTCATAGTGACGCGGGACCGAGTGCAGATCCAGTTTCTTGTTCACCGCCGCGTGGTGCAGGACGTAGAAGTCGGGCTCGCCGCTGGTCAGCTCCCTGTATCCGCGAGCGGCAAGCTCCTCCCTGACCGCTCTTCGCATGGGTGCGCCGACGAGCGCCCTGCCTGGCCGGGTGTCCGCTTCGTGCCCCGGCCGCTCCTCGAGCCAGGCCCATGTCTCGAGGTTCGAGAAGGAGGTTGAAGGTTCATAATCGATCGTCACCCCGATCGTTTCGCAGGCGGCAAATGTCAGTCCGACGGCCAGAGCGAGAATCTGGACCGAAATTCCCATGGATTGTTCCTCTTCGGCTTTCCAAGGGGGTACGGCAGGATCTCCCCAGATCGCGGTCCCCCATCAAGCGCCGGGCCGGGATCTGCTGACGGTAGAGCAGCAAACGGAAAATCGTCGGCGATTCAGTCGTGTATTCGCGCCCGTAACCGCGCGATGCCGACGGCCCTGTGAAGCGCGCGCCGTCCACGGGCGTCATTGCCGAAGTAGGCTTCGCAGAACTTTTTTACCTCCGCATCCCCGATTGCCACTCCGCTGAGCCGGTGTTTCTCGACGCTCCGGTAGAGCCGGGCGAGATTCGCTATGCGCGCAGAAAGCGAAAGCGCCCCGTTCTCCTGCCGGGCGAGATCGAGATCGATAACCCACGCGTGATACCCCTGTCCTGCATCCTCCTTGCCGACGAGCAGATTCTTCAAATGGAGATCCGCGTGGCGGACTCCCGCGTCGTGAAGCGCGCGAACAGCCTTCGCCACGGCGAGGGCTGAGGCGGTTCGTGCGGATTCTGAGAGGGGCTTCGTGAAAAGTTCGAGAAGATCGCATGTCCCGCCGATCTCGAGCGTCGCGATGAAGCCCTGGGTCGAGAGTGCGCCACCCCGCCATCCCACCGCCACGGGTCTTGACGTCGGAACGCGGGCGGCCCATGCCCTTCTCGCCAGTTCGAACTCGCGCAGGAAACGCTGCTTCCCCAGGAAACGATCGCCCGTGAGGGGCGCGAAGAGGCCGCCGTGGCGGTAGCGCCGCACGATGACGCCTCTCCCGCCGCCCAGATCGAGCCGGCCGTGCAGGCCCCGCCCCGCCGGCGCTGTTGCATTCAAATCGGGTCTCTCGGCGGCCGCGACGAGCCCTCCGTCGAGCAGGCGCCCGCACAAGGCCTCCTCGACGCGCACTGTCCATCCCCCCTCGCGCACTTCCCGGAGGGGCGGAAGAGCGTGATCAGCCACGGTGGAAGACCCGAAGGCGGAAGAGCTTTTCGAGGAAGGGAAGGGCAATGGGTCGCTCCCGCGCGCCGCGCACGAGCAGAAGGATGCTGAGCCCTCCCATGATGATATTGGGTGACCAGACCGCGAGAACCGGCGGGAGGGTGCCTTTCTTTCCGATGACCTCGGCCGTTGTCATGAGGGCGAAGTAACTCAGGAAGACGAGCAGCGAGAGCACGAAGCCGCGGAAGCGGCTTGTCCCTGGAGGTTGTATGCCGAGGGGCACCGCCAGGAGCCCGAAGACGATGCACGCGAAGGGGAGGGCGAACTTCTGGTGATAGAGCACCTGAACGCGCCGAAGATCCGCAAGCCCCCGCTCGTTCAGCACCTCCCGCAACCGGAACCGGCGGATCAGCTCGCCGAGTTCCTCGACGTTCATATCCTTCACACGGGTTGGCTTGGCGCCTAGTGGCTCGAGGTATTGCGAAAGATCGACGGTGAAATTCGATGACTCGAAGCTAGCCTCCTGGTAAGTCTGGAAATCTCGCGAGAGGAGATGAATGGAACCGTCCGAGAGCCGAAGCGAGATCTTGAGCGATTCCGGATCATGCACAACCTCGCCCCGGTTGGCGAAGACGGTAACCGGCCGCTTCGCCTCCTTCTCGTCGAACACAAGGATGCCACGGAGCTCGGAGCCTCCCAGCGGCTTCTCGTTCACGTACATGATGAGGCCGCTGTAATCGGTGAAGACGCGCTCCTTGATCCCGAGGGTGAACTTGGCCGAAAGATCGTAGACGAGACGGCGCATCGCCTGTCGCGACCAGGGCTCCACCTTGATGGTGATCGCCGTTGTGGCGAGGTAGCCCAGCAGGGCGATCGCGACGGCAGGCCACAGGATCTGATACAGGCTCACGCCGGACGCCTTGAGCGCGAGGATCTCCCCGTCCGCCGAGAGCCTTCCGAGGCCGATGAGGATCGCCACAAGGATCGCCATCGGGATGGAGAACGAGACGAAGGGGGGAAGGATGTAGTAGCAGAGTTTCAGGAAGTCCCAGAATGAGACGCCCGAGCCGAGGGTGCTCTGCATGATACGCAGAATGTTCTGCACGACCAGAACGAAGGTCACCACGACGAGACCCAGGAGAAAAAAGACGAGGATCTCCTTCGCGAGATAAATGTTGAGCGTTTTTCGAATCATGCACGTGTCGGAAAGAGTGTGGGCGAGAGAGCTATAGCACGGGGTTTGGAGGAAGGACAACGTAATCAGGCCCCTGTGGGGGGAAGTCGGTTCGCGGACGATCCTTACAGGGGGAGATCGCTCCTTTCCGAAGACCAAAACACGTTGACATTTCAAGTGATTCTGGTAGTTTGGCCTCGCCTCACGGGGCCCGGCCCGGACCGGTGATGATCTCTCGGCTGGGGTGGTTCCACCCGGCCCGACACCCTGTCCATCCCCTCCGGGACACACCTGTTTTCAGAGCCGAAACGAAGGCCCCGCACCCGTTATCCGGGGGTTTTCCCGGCCTTGCGGGCATGATTTGGGCCTCTGGTGCCCGGCCCCAGGGGAGACCGGACCCAACGGGGGACTATTGATGGCGCTCATCCAGCCCTCCCGGGTGCTTGCGGTCAGGCTTTCGGCCATCGGGGATGTCGTACGAACCCTCCCGGCGGTTATTGCCCTGCGGCGCACCCTTCCCCAATCCCATCTCGCCTGGCTCGTCGAGGACATCGCTGCCGATGCGATCGCGGGTCACCCGGAAATCGATGCCCTCTGGGTGATCCCCCGCCGGAAGTGGCGCCGGGGCCTTCGGTCGCCGCGCACCGCGCCCGCGACCCTTCGGGAAATGGCCGGCTTTGTCCGGCGATTGCGTGGGGAGGCGTTCGACTGGGTGGTGGACTTTCATGGAATCCTCAAGAGCGGTCTCTGGACGTGGGTGACGGGCGCCCCGCTACGCATCGGATATGAGCAGGGGGGGAACCGGGGATGGGGGAGTCGCGAGGGAAACCGATTCTTCATGACCCGCCGCGTGGGCGTTCCTCCAGTGCGGATCTCACGCTTTCGGCGAAACGAAATTCTGGCCCGCTACGTCCGGGAAGAAATTCTCGGCCTCGCGTCGGATACGTTTCCCGATCCCACGGCGGGCCCAATCCTGCCGGTCGGCGCTTCCGCGCAGGCCGACGTCAATCGCTTCTTTGATTCGGCGCGGGGAGCAGCGCCCCGGCGTGAGACGGAGAACTGGCGCAGTGCCCTCATCGCCATTCACCCGGGAAGCTCCGAGAGCACTGCCTACAAACGGTGGCACCCCGAGCGCTACGGCGAGGTGGCCGATGCGCTCCTTGAGCGGGGCCACCGCGTCCTCTTCACGTGGGGTCCAGGGGAGCGCGAAGCCGTCGATGCAATCGCGTCGGCGATGAAGCGCCGGCCGATCATTGCGCCGGAAACCCCGACCCTCCAGCACGTCGCCGCTATCTTCAGGCAGTGTGCTCTCTACATCGGGAACGACACGGGCCCCATGCACATTGCCGCTCTCTCCGGAACGCCGGTCCTTGCCGTTTTCGGTCCGACGGATCCCACCGAGAACGCCCCCTATCCAGGCGTGCCTTCCGCCGTTGTTCGAAAAGACGTGGGCTGCAACTGCCCGAAGCGCCGCTGTCTCACGCGCGCCTGCTTTGATGCCGTCGAGTCGGAAGACGTGCTTCACGCGGCCCTCGGGCTCCTCCGGGCATGATGTTGATGGCGGGGAAGCCATGAAGGTGTCCGCGGCGGCCGGCGGCAAGCTTGCGCGGGGTGTTGCCCTTCGTTATCTCTGCGCCTTTCGAGGACGGTCAAACGAATGACGAAGCGCTACGCGGGCAAGTTGCCCTCACCCTCGCGGATCGTTGTCCGATGCCCGAACTGGCTGGGCGATCTCGTGATGGCCGTCCCGGCCCTGCGCGCCTTGCGCGAGGGTTTTCCCGAGGCCGGGATTACTCTGCTCGTGAAGCCGCACCTCATGGAGGTGCTTGCGGGCGCGCCCTGGTACGACCGGATCCGGCCGATCGAAATTTACGGCGACGATTACCGGTGGGGCCGTATGGGAAGGGCGTCGGCGGCGCTCCGTGGCGAGCGGTTCGACCTGGGCGTGGTGCTTCCAAACTCCTTCAGCGCCGCCTGGATCCTTCGGCGCGCCGGTGTTCCCCGGATTATCGGCTATGCCCGAAACTGGCGGCGCTTCCTATTGACGGATCGCGTCCCCGCTCCCCGGAAGTGGGGGGGGGCCGTGCCCGTTCCCATGCAGCGCTACTACCTCGATCTTGTCTCACGGCTGGGCTGCGCGGCGGATCGCACCGACCTCGCACTTTACGTGACGGCCAGGGAGCGGGAGACGATGGAGAAGCGCCTGCGCGAGTTGGGTCTTTCCGACACGCGACCGCTCGTCGCGATTGCCCCCGGAGCGTCTTTCGGCGCGTCGAAGATGTGGCCGCCGGCGCGCTTCGCCAAGGCGGCGGACACCATTCTGGAGAAGCACGGAGGCGCGGCGCTCCTGCTTCCCGGGCCGGGCGAGGAGCGTCCGGCCCGCGCGGTCGCCGAGGCGATGCGGGAGCGCGCTGGGGTCTGCTGGCCACCCGTCAGCCTGGGGCCCTTCAAGGCTGCCCTCGAAATGAGCATGGTTCTCCTCACAAACGACTCGGGCGCCCGGCACGTGGCCGAGGCGTTGCGCGTGTCCCAGGTCGTGGTGATGGGGCCGACGGATCGCCGCTACGGTGCGATGAGTGAAAATTACG
>CBDUXZ010000142.1:0-5890 GCA_965371325.1 uncultured bacterium
GCTTTTATGGATCTCGTAAAGCGCGTAGGCGCCCCTGCGGTCGAGCTTCGTCGTCGAGGCGTTGGCGAAGGCCTCGAAGCGCGATACGCCCGCCGGACCGAGACGGGCCGTGAGGTAGCGGCGAAGCAGCGCTTCGTTCAGCAGGAGGTGCGTTACGCCGCGGTCATCGAAGTAGGCCGCGGCGGCGTTGGGGCCGTTCCGGAGAGCCTTCGCCAGACCAACGCCGCTGAAGTAGGGCTCGTAGATGTAGGGGGCCTCGAGGTAGTAACCCTGGTCACCCATGAAGAGCAGCTGGACCCGCCCCTCCGCGGGGACCCGCTCGTTGGCAAGAGCATAGAGGGGGTAGGCCGCGAGGTGCCGTGAGAGGTAGGCCTCCCGCGACTCGCGCCCCGCAAGATACGGCAGAAGATCGGCCTCCCTCACCGCGCCCACGAGAAAGAGGCCGTTCCACAGCATCGCCACGGCGAATATTCCCCCCATGAGGATTCGGCCGCGATTTGCGGTAATCGCCGCTGCGCCGAGCGGGCAGAGCACGCCCACGAAGGGGAGCACATACCTCACCCGAGCTACCTGTGTTCCCAGCGTGAGGAGCGTTCCACAGACCGCGAACAGTGTGACGAGGCCCGCCCCGGAAATGCGCTCACCCCGCTTTCGAAGGAGCAGCACGCCCGCCGCAAGCAAAGGGAGGAACGGGTTCAACCGGCCATCGAAGCGACGCGGGTCGTCCTCGCGGCCCGAGAGAAAAATTCGGATGGGAAGCGCGGCGATCGCGAGCTTGCTCTCGCCATAGGCAATTCGCCGAAGCCGGAGCGGACTCGTGCTTTCCGCCACCTGCTCGGGTATCGCTCCAAAGGGTTGCGAGAAGAGGGGGTAGACCGGATTACCGTAAAGCTGGACGTTCCGAACCAGCCACGGCGTAGCCGGGAGGATCGCGAGCACCCCGAAGAGCAGCGCGTATCGCGTAGCGCGCGCGAGGCCATCGCGTCGCAGCGCCGTGAGCACGACCAGTCCTCCGATCAGCCCAGCCGACATGAAGCCCTGATATTTTGTCGAGAGCGCGAACCCGACGGCGAGTGCGGAGAGTGTGAGACAGTGCCCCTTGTTTCCATTCTCCCGCCAGCGAAGAAAACATTCGAGCGCGAGGAAGGTGTAAAGGCAGAGCGCCAGATCGACGTAAGCAACACTCCCCAGACGCAGGACAACCGGAAGGCTGAGAAAGAGGATGGCGGCCACTATCCCCGCGGTATTGCCCGCCCACACCCGCGCCCGCGCAGCCAGAACAGCCGCCGCCAGCAGGCCGAAGCCAAGATGAATCCATGCCGCCGCCCAGTCAGACCCGAGTCCCACCGGAAGGAGATAAAGCATGTCCACCACCTGGGGATAGGCCGCGTGCAGGGCGTAGGGGACATCGACAACGCGCCCGGCCTCCAGGAAGATTCGGGGGAGCGCCAGGTGATGGACGAGTGCATCCCGTGCTGTCGGTGGTGAGAGACCGAGGTAGAGGGACGCAAGTGCGATCGCCACGAGTACGCCTGACAGGAGTGGGCTATCGCTCATCGCCCCGGCGATCGCGCGCCGCGCGGCTCCCGCTGAAACGCCAATTGCGATGAGGCCGCCCGCAATCAGAAGCGCCAGAAGAAGCAGCGCTCCGGGGTGGAGCATCCCGAGCATCCCCGCCAGGTAAACGAGGTTTCCGCCGAACCAGAGCCAGGCCGCCGCCGCGTAGAGCGCGAGGAAGCCTCCGCCGGCGCCCCTCACGATTCTTCTCCCGAGTCAATTCGGCCGAGGGCGGCCTGCAACTCCGCGCGCTGTGAATCATCGCGCGCCCGCGCGATCGCCATCTCGAGGGCTGCGCGGGCCGCCTCAATGCGCCCGCGTTTCTTCTCCAGCTCGAAGAGCTGCTCGTAGGGCTCGGGCGCGTCGGGCGACGTCTCTCGCGCCTCGGCAATGGTGACGGCTGCTGCGTCCAACCTTCCCAGGCTTATCTGCAAAATCGCCACGTTCAGGAGTGTCACGGGATCGCCCGGGTTCTTTGCCGCCGCCCGCCGAAACATCCGTTCCGCGTCTTCCCATCGCGAAAGCCCGCTGTAAAGGCGTCCGAGCTCGTTCGAAACACTCGGATCGTTCGATGAAAGGGAACTCGCCAGCTCAGCGATCACCACGGCGTCCTGGGGCCGGCCCTGCAGCTTCAGCACTTCGCCGGAGACGCTGAGTAGGTATGCGTGGTAACGGGCGGCGTCGATGTCATCCAGAAGGCCGGGGACCTCGATTTCCCGCCCGAGAAATGCACGTACGCGCTTGAAGTATGCGTCGGCCTCTTCGCGGGAGAGCGACACGACGCCGTCGGGATTGAAACGCCACAGGTAGAGCCAGGGCCGAAGGTACGCGTACACAGCTGGATTGAGCGTGCTCAACGGCTCCCAGTAAACGGGAACGCGACCCAGATTGCGCCGCAGGAGTTCCTGAAAGAACTCCTCCCACCTCTTTTGATCGCCGCCCCCTTCCGGCACTTCGATTTTCGGAAACCGCACCGGGGTGACCGGCGTGAAGTAGGTCGGCAACGTGAGATCACTCACGAGCAGGATGCTTACGTCGGGACGCGCCCCTTCCACGTCCTGCAGGTAGCGCATGGGGAACCAGTTGGCGGTCACGAACGCGATGGCGTTCTCGTCGAGCGGGAGAAGATTGGCCGCCGCCGCCGAGCGCGGACCGTCGTGAATCCGCGAAATGGCCCTCACCGCCCCATCGCGGACCAGCAGCACGATGGCCATGGTAATCGCAAGTGCCGTTGCCGGAACCGCGAGCCGCCGGAACGGGGGCCGGAGATCGAATATGCGGGCCGATGCTATCCCCGCCCAGAGCGCCACGAACCAGAAAGTGGGGAGATAGGCGTCCGGAATGGTCCAGATGCGCAGGAAGAACAGAAGGTTCCCCAGGCAGAACAGAACCGTGAAGGTTCCCCACCGGGCCGAGCGAACAAACGTAATTACCAATCCCGAAAGGGCGAGCAACCACCCGACAACCGTCACTTCCGCGTTCAGATTGCGCGCAAAGATCTTGATGTAGGGCCACCAGGGCTGTGCGCCGCCGGTAAAGTGGAAATCGGCATCCTTCCTGTCCGTCACATGCGATACAAATCGTTCCCACGTGTCGGGGTGCCCCCAGTTGAAGGCCGGCTCCGTTGCCGCCCGAATGGGGAGGTAGAGGTAAACGGAAGCCCCGAGTATTCCGAAGAAGGCTATGCGAAGCAGCATTCGTAACCGGCGGCCGCGGGGGATGCCCGTCAACACCAGAAAGACGAGGGCGGGGGTGAAAAACAGGGTGGTGCCATGAATTCCGCCGGAGAGCCCGAAGACGAATGCACCGCCGAGGAGATACCGATCGTCGCCGCTCTCCGCCCACCGCAAAGCAAGAAAAACCAGCAGCGCCACGACCAGCGCCAGCGGCGCATAGACCTCCGCGTGGGTGGCAAAGTTCCAGTAGGTAGGAGAGAGCGCCAGAAGCGAGCCGCTGGCCATCCCCGCCACCCGGCCGGCAGTCGGACTCCCACCGAACCGGCGGTGCAGAAGGCCGACGCACAGGGCCAACAGCACGACGCCGGCCACGCCGCAAAGGAGCGAGAGAAGATTCACCCGGGCGGCGACCGACCCGGCGGGGAGAAGCCCCGCCAGCTTTCCGAGAAGCGCGTAGGTGGGAGAGCCCGGAGGATGTCCAATGCCCAGTGTATGAGCAACATCGACGAACTCGGGGGAGTCGTTCCAGCCGATGGTCGGCCTGAGTGTCAGGGCATAGACGGCGACAAGGCCGAGGGCCCAGATCAGGAATAGACGGCGGCCCAGGACCGAAGTCTTCCCACCGGTCCCCCGCGATCCCTCGCCGGAGACGCCGATTTCCCCCAAACCCACCATCCCCTACTCATCGGCCAAATCCGCCAACAGTAAAGCGGGGCCCGGACAAGGTCCGGACCCCGCTTCGAGACTGCCCGAGAAGTTAACTCGGGTGAGCGCGAATCAGCTGCTCACGTCGTTGGTCGTGTTCGTCGACTCCCTGGACGCCTGGGTGACGGTCCAGAGATCGATGGTCGCATCACCATCGATATTCGCGCTGGCGGTCCCTGTGAAGGACGAACCGCCCGTGTAGGTGAAGTTGTTCACGATGCCCGTGTAGTACTTGGGCGTGGCGCTCGGGGTGAAGCCCGCGTTCGACAGCGTCCCGTAAGTGTTCTGCTCCGCGAAGTACGCCTGCTCGGCGGTGTACACCGTGGAGAGGAGCTCTTTCGCTTCACTCTGCTTCGACTTGGCCTGGAAGCGGAGGAAGTTCGGGATCGCGATGGCAGCCAAGATACCGATGATGGCCACGACGATCATGAGCTCGATCAGTGTAAAGCCCTTCCTGTTTCGCAGTTTCATCATTTTCAGCCACTCCTCTTCTTCAAAATCTGGGGCGATCCGTTTCGCTGCGCCTTGTCGGCTCTATCAGATGGATCTCCCAGTCATGTCCGGAAGCCTGTTTGCACGGCCGACAAGGCCAGCCCAGCATTTGCTTCCTCTCACCCGCCCCTTCACAGCGAAGAGGACGGTCACGGCCCCGGCTTTTGCAACCGTCGTGCCAAAGACGCCTTCCCGAAGGGTCTTCCGGATTTCCAATTTTTTCCTTTGCAATGACAAGGGGTTAGGGACTCGATCCTTCGGTCTGCCACGGCGCCCGAGAGTGAGGGGCCGAGCAATCACTGTTCCTCGCCCTGGGAAAGGACAATTTGGGTCACTTTGTGACCGTTTTCGTCACCCGCGACAACGCGGGTCACGGTGTTAGCTACGGTGTTAGCTATTGATGTCGTTGCTTGTGTTGCTGGGAGTTCGTGCCGCGTTGGTGACCTCCCAGATGTCGAGGGTCGCGTCACTGTCGAGGTTGGCGCTGCAGGTTCCGGTGAAAGACGAGGCGGCCGTGTAGGAGAAGTTCGCCTTGACGTTCGTGTAGAACTTCGGGGCCGCGGAAGGTGTGAAGCCGACGTTGCTGAGTGAGCCATACCGGTTATGTTCCCCAAAATACGCCTCTTCAGCGGTGTAAACCGTCGCCAGAAGCTCCTTGGCTTCGCTCTGCTTGGCTTTCGCCGCGAAGCCGAGGATCTGGGGGATCATAATCGCCGCAAGGATGCCCAGGATCGCCATGACGACCACCAGTTCGATGAGGGTCACTCCGGTTTTCCTGGAGGCTACCGGCGAACGGATTCCGGTTTTTATAACGTACATGGCTCCCCTCGAATTTCGGCGCTGATGCCCGGCGTGGGTTCCGGGCGGGCATCGCCTTACCCTCCAGAGGCGCTAGGGTGCAATTAATGTGCCAGCGCTTTCAGCCCCCCGGGCGTTACGAAATTATCTCTCCAGGTTACGAATCCGTTCCCGGGCGAGGTGCCGCTGCCCCGCGTTGCCCTCCCCCGAAGCCAGGAAGGTCCGAAGGACCTTCACGGCGGCCGTTCCTTCCTCCCCTTCCGCGAGGAGAAGTCCCTGCGCCAGCAGGGGGGCGCCCGCGCGCGGCCGGAGGCGCGAGGCCTCCCTGAATGCCACTGCTGCCGATTCGCGTTCCCCTGCGCCCGCGCGCGCGGCTCCGAGTCCCATCCAGAGATCGTAATTCTCCGGCGCCAGCCGCACGCCCCCCTCAAAAAAAGTCGCCGCCAGAGAGAATTTCCCCTGGCCGTAGTAGATGACACCGAGGTTGTGGTAGGGGCGCGTCAGCGTGGGATCGGCTTCGAGCGCGGCCCGAAGATGCGCCTCCGCCAGATCCGCCCGGCCTCCTTCGAGCCACCATGTTCCGAGATTGAAACGCGCGAGGGCACTCCGCTCGCTCTTGGCGGCGGCGTCGGTCCAGAGCGTCCCTTCATCCTTCCAGACCC
>CBDUXZ010000143.1:0-5881 GCA_965371325.1 uncultured bacterium
CGATCGCCTCGATGAGCCGGCTGCCCCGCCCCCCGTTCGATACCACGGCCACCTGCAGGCGCAGATCCTTCAGGAATTTCACGAAATCCGGGAATCCGGGATAGAGCGTCGGCTCGCCCCCCCCAATCAGGATCACCGATTTGAGCCCGTGCCCGGCCATCCAGGCGATCGAGCCGCGGAGATCCTCCTCCACATGTTTGTGGCGGGAGTTGAGGATGTCCCAGTCGATGCAGTGATCGCAGCGGTAGTTGCAGGCGGTCGTCAGATCGAGATTGATGGAAATGGGCGCGAGCGGCGGCACGGGGGGATCCGGTTGGCCGGCTTCACGCGCCCTTCTGAGCGCCCTTCGCCACGCCACGTAGCGCTTGACATGGTCCACCACGGCCGGTTGCAGAAGCTTGCCCCTGAAATCGTGTATCGCGTGGCTCAATGGCCCTCCTCTCCGTAGGCTCCGACAAGCTGATCCAGAAGCGCCATCCGCTGAACGATTTGGCGGCTTCCGAGGCCGTCCGCCTCGGCCTCTGACGCAAGATCGCGGGCAAAATCTGCGACGAGCAGCCCGAGCGGATCCGGAACCGGAACCCTCCGGGCACCGTCTTCGAAACGGATAGCGTAGTCCGCCATTTGTACCGTACGGCGGACCCAATGACCGTTAACGGCGTACCCCGCCTCCCGGGGCTGGCTCTTCGACTGGACGAGCCGGACTTCCGTGTTCACCACATGCTCGCCGGCGTGATACCGGAAAGTCACCGTGAGATCCGCCGCGTCAATCTGCCTGGTAGAGTACCCGATCGCCTCGATCGTCACTGACGCGGATGGAGCGAGCGCCTGCAGGAGACTCAGGGCGTGTGGCATCGCATCGCCCAACATCTCCTTTCCGGTGGAAACCGGCGAGAGCCGCATTTCGAAACGCCGCGGCGCCGCATCGAGAACGCCCGGAAACAACCGCCCGTAGCTCGGGAGCGTATAGGGCCACGGACAGTTCTCCCAGAGCTTCAGGCCCCGCTTCTGATAGCCCGATACGATGCGCCCCGCCGCCTCGGCCAGCCCCCTCTCTCCCCAGACCAGTGGCTTCTCGCAAAGAACGTGAAGGCCCGCATCGAGCGCCGCATCGAGATACGCAAGATGCGTTTCCGAGGGGGAGAGGATCGCCAGCGCCGCAGGGGCCTCGGCCTTGATCATCTCCTCCAGATCCAGGTAGCCCCTGGCCTCGATTTCCTGCGTTTGCCTCAGCTCCTCCCGGGTCGCTTGCAACGTCTCTGAACCGGTCGCCAGGAAACAGGCCACCTCCACGCCGGAGGCCTTCAGGAAGCGCGCCACGTAGGGGCCCAGCCCCTGCCGGCTCCTTCGGGCGCCGATGATCCCGACGCGGGGAGATTTCATTCAGCACAGCCCTGAAGTTTGGGCCCCATCAGGGGCCTCCAAAACGCTCGAAAGGCTAGGTCACCTCACCCCCGAACGCAACCAAAAACTCCCCCGGGGGGGGCGCCACCGGCGGGGAGCAAATCCCCGACGTGAAACGGGGAGAGGGGCGGCGCGAGCTTCCCGCCCTTGAGGAACGGAGGGCTGGAGACGGAACTACGGACGTGTTCCTCTCGTAAATTTCATCCGAAGTCTTTCAGCCATTCGGTCCTGGCCGGATCCGTGTTGAGTTCCCTGGGGGGAGATTTTCCTGGAGCGAAGTTTGACAGGGTTGGCCTTCTCATGGAGGTAGGCACAACGCGGTGGACTGACACGCGGCGCACCCTGCAGCTCACGAAATTCTTCATTGGAAACCACCTCCTAACCGCTAGTTGACGCCTATTTCCCGGCGATCTATGATCGCGTGAAAAATGCTTTAAGTTTGAAACGAATGCGTACGTGTCTGCGCTCCCGGCCAGCGCCAATCCTGCGTGACGGAGACGTTCCTTTTTCCGCGCGCAACCAGTTCCGCGGGCCCCATGAGACCCTCCGCCCCCCTTAGGGTGCTCCTCTCCCTCGCGCTTGGCGTCGCCATTCAGACTACCGACGCCCAGGCCGCAAATTGCGTGTCGAAGGCATCCGGCGAATTCGGGGCCGCGAGTACCTGGGACTCATGCAACGGCAACATCCCGGGGGCAGCCGACGACATCACAATCCTCGCGGGCCACGCGATCTCCCACGCGGAGGCCGCCACCCGTTCCGCGAGTGGCCTGACTATCTCCGGTTCGTTGACGATCGGGCCCCTTGCCACTCTTCGGGTGACACTGGGCTGGGTTGGGGTGCTCGCCGGTGGAAGGCTGGAGCTCGATGGCGGCATACTAAGCTTCGCGCCTCCGCCCGGGGGGTCCCTTGCTCTCAACGTGCTGGAAGGGGGCCAGCTCGATGTTCACGGCGGGCTGATCAGACAAGGGGTCTTCTCGTTCGTGGATGAAACCTCGACGCCCGGCGTCATCCGCCTCAAGGACGACGGCCTTGACATTGCTTCCCCAACGGACCTGGACGACCCGAGACCGGGAACGAAACTCGCCCTGCGCGTGGAGGACGGGCACGCGCTGGGACGAATTTTCGCGGTTGTGCTTCAGAGCGCCGATCCCGCCACCGACATCTTCGAAGTCGACCCCACAAGCCACGACGCCCAGCCCGTCGCGCTGAACGCGCTTGTACAAACAACTGGCGTCTCGCTCCGGCCAAACGATCTCGTCGTTCCCGACACCACCGTGAGGAAGGGGCATGAAGGGATCGGACGCTGGGCCCTGTTTCACGAAACGGGCAACCGATATCTGATCGCGGACACGATCGACGGCAATCGCGGTGAGATCAGGTGCACCGGCAGCGGCATTGCGGCCTCCTACGTACGGGATGTCACCACCACGCCGACCTCGACGACCGCCACCGTCCGCATCCGCTTCCTGTCCGACACGACTTTCGTTGCGGGAGTCCTCCTCCCCAACTACGACGACTACGGGGCCGGTGTGGTGGGGACGCGCTTCGTGCATCCCAATATCGAGTTCGATCTTCGTAGATCCTCGAATTACGCGGACGGAACGTTCTGCGAGATCGATCTTGTCGCTGAGGGGACATCGGGTGTCGCCGACACCATTCGCCTCCTCGTTCCTCCTCGGCCCGAGGATCAGTTTGAAGTGAGCGGCCCTCCTGGGACGAATGACTTCACGCTGGCGTACGGAATCAAGCCCGGCGACGCATACGAAATCGTTGACCCCGCTGAGATCATCGCGGAAGGGCCGTACGCGAGGGTGCTTTGCCAGGACGGGGCCGACTGCCGGCTGGAGCGCGCGCGCCTGCAACGCACCGGGAGCCCCACTAGCGCCGGTATGATCGCCTTCGAAATCAACAACGACGATCCGTCGCCGGCGGGGGAGCATTTCCACATGCGGCGTGTCGAGATCGCGGACTTCGAAGGCGGGAACGCGGTACTCGCGACGCACACGACAGCAGGGGAGATCCAGAATGTCGAGATATCAGACTGCACCATCCACAGCGCCCTGTCACGCGTCCCGGATAAGGGGCATGGGATAGAACTCCATGTCAATCATGAAGGGAGCATCGTGCAGCGCACGCTGTTCTACGATACCCACGACGATTGCATTTTCGTAAGCGGCGGAAGCGGGAATATCGTGCAGGACATCGTCTGCATGGACATGGACTACGCCGCAAACGGAGGCGATTGCATAGACGGGGGAGCGAATCTTATCTACCGACGCAACCGCTGTTTCGGCGGCGTCACGAACGGCATCATTATTGGCGAGGGGAGCGAGGCCTACCGTAACATCATTATCGGCGCGCTGCAGAATGAACCGGGAATCTCGCGCGCCATTCTCGCGACTGATGCGGCGGGCCCTGCGCGGGCGTTCGGAAATCTCCTCGCGAACAACGGGAGTGCCAGCAACGGGGCCGACCTTTTCTTCAACCTCGCCATCGATAACGAAAGAAGCTTCGAGAGAGGCGGTGAAAAGATAGTTGGAAATTTTTTCCTGAACAGCAAATCGAGCGACACCGGAAGAGACACTTTGACCGGCGAAGCTTTGGAGATCGTGGGAAATCTGTTTGTCGAGGAGCCGCCCTTGTCATCACGCGCGCTCCTTGCGCGTTCACTCTCCGGTCCGGTCTCGATCCGGCACAACACATTCGCGCTCATGGACGGCGGAAGCAAGTTCCTGGATATCCTTGATTTCAGCGGCATCGGCCCAACGGTCAGCGCTGAGGACAATATCTTCTACTCGGCTTCCGCCGGCGTGGTTCTGGCCTACGGGGCGTGGGACGGCGACACCCTTCGGATCACGACGGACTACAACCTCTACCAGACGACCAGCCCCTTTGCGTCAACACCCATCCCGTTTTCTCCCGGGCCGAACGACCAGGCCGGCGCGCCCGGATTTCTCGATCCGAACGGACGCGATTTTCGACTTTCCGTGGGCTCGCCGGCGGTGGGTTCCGCCGCTGACGACACGAACCGGGGCATGGGTTACGCCGGGCTTCTCTGTGACTGCCTCCCCATACCGCTCTCCGAACTCGGCCTCGACAGCATTGCCTTCCAGCGCGGAGGGCGGGTCTGGAATGATGTTGACGGCGACGGCGTCACGGATATCGGAAACGTTCAGATCCGCCAGAAGGGCATCAGGATTTACCTGCCCGGGCTCTCGGATCCGGATCCGGTGAGCGGCTTTCAGCTGCGCGCGCAAACGGGGGTCGACGTCATCGAAGGCCAGGTGCCGGTCGAAGAGGCCGGACCCGACGTCTTCGAGGTTTCCGAAGAGACCATCGGCGCTTTTGCCGCCCTGCTGGGCCAGCCCGCGGAGATGGACTTGGTACTCTCCACGATCGAGGCGCCTGTTCTGGCATCCGTCCCACTGCCGGTACCTTTCTCCAACGACGATCCGCATATGATTCTCGATTACGGATGCAACGCTGATACCTCAGCTGAACCCGACGGGGATCTGGACGGGCTTGTGGACGGCTGCGATCCCAATCCGGCGGACGTGGACGCGGACGACGATTTTCTGGACGACGGTGATGAGGATGCGAATCGAAACGGGTTGCGGGACAACGGTGAAACGGACCCCCTGAACCCTGACACGGACGGCGACGGCTGGACCGACGGTGAGGAGGTTGCCGCGGGCATGAATCCGCTTGATCCGCTTGACCCACTCAATCAGCCCGGGTCGATCCCTGCGCTGACCCCCTGGGGCATCGCCCTTTTCCTGGGGCTCCTGGCCTTGGCTCTTCGCTTTCGCGGTGCCTAAGCGATTCGCCCCGTAGGCTTTCCCGAATCTTTTGAACTCGATCTTCGCGATCGTGTTGAGGTGCACCTCGTCGGGGCCGTGTGGGTTGCGAATTCCAATTCTTACCTGAAAACCAGCGATTCGGCCGGGTTGCTCCGGAAGCCGTTTAGCATGCGCTTCCCTAGCATGAAGGACCTACTCACACTGCTCGGACATCTGTTGACCACCGTCACGAAACTCCTGGAACCTGCTGGCGCGAGGGCCGTTGCCGCCGACTATTCCGATGGCAGCCCCATTGCAGCGGGCCGTTCCAGCTCCCGATAGGGGCGTGATTGGCAATTCATCATGCACACCCCGTCTCCATGGCCCTTTTGCCTGTCTCCTTGCCTTGGGCTAACTGGCCGATTTAATTGGTGAGCCCACTAGGAATCGAACCTAGAACCTACTGATTAAGAGTCAGTTGCTCTGCCAGTTGAGCTATGGGCCCTGACTACCCTTATGGTGCGCCCGGGGTGACTCGAACACCCGACCTTCGGATTCGAAGTCCGACGCTCTATCCAACTGAGCTACGGGCGCGTCAGTCGCTTGGATCGTGCCTTCAAAATTGGGGTGAGCGAGGGGACTCGAACCCCCGGCCTCCAGGGCCACAACCTGGCGCTCTAACCACCTGAGCTACGCCC
>CBDUXZ010000144.1:0-5875 GCA_965371325.1 uncultured bacterium
GCGCGGAGAGAGATGGTCGCGTTGGTAAGGCAGGCACGCGGATCGCTTGCGAAATCATAGACCGTACCAGGACGTACGGGTGGCGAATCGTAATTTCAAACATGAAAACAAGCGCTTGAGGAGTCTTGCTCCAGACAGCGTTCTGCCCTACGCTTTTCCACCATGAAGCATCTATCCACCCTGAGCTGATCTCCACTGATTCCGGTGGCAGGCACATTGCCGGGGGCTCTACGAGCTCCCGATGGCGGCGTGATTAGCAATTCGCCATGCACAGGATGATCGTCGGCGAAGCGGGCGATCTCGTCGGACGCAGCGTGCGGATCGGCGAAATCAAAGGTAAGATTCTTTTCCGGCACCGCCTCCGCGAACGCTTGCTTGCGATCGGTACCGACCACGGTCTCGATTCCGAGCTTTCGGCCCGCGTCGAGAAAATCATGAGTGCGGTAGGTCGTGGTCGGCAGGAGCAGAAGGACGCGTTTCATTCTCTGCTCACGCCGAGAGGATAGGGCCTTTGCTTAAGGAGTCAAACGCATGCGCCACAAGGTAATAGCGACACTGTTGGGAGAGAGGTTCCGACTCGAGAGTCCCCCGGTCGCCCTCGCCTATGTGATGAAACCCCCGAAAGGTGTTTCCCCCTGGTCGGGTCCGTCCGTTCCCTCGGCCTGCACGTTCTGGCGCCGCGCGGAGCACGAAGTCTTTTTCGCGACAGCGGAGCAGCACATGAACTGCCCCATCGGGGCGCTGACCAGCGGGTTTCAGTTGACGCCGGCTGCGGACGCAAGGCTTGCGTTGGTGCTCGAGCAGATGACCGGATGCCACTACCTGAAGCCCGCCGAGCCGTCGAGCCTGCCGGGCGTCGAAAAACAGAAAACAGGCGTCCTCTATGGACCGCTTTCGGCGTTTCCGATCGATCCCGATCTCATTCTCATCTGGGCCGACGCGCGGCAGGCGATGCTGATTGAAGAGATATCGGGAAACGCCCGGTGGGATGCGCAGCGCGGGATCAACGCCTTCGGCCGGCCGACCTGCGCCGCCCTTCCGTTGGCGCTCAAGGAGGGACGCACCGTGGTCTCCTTCGGGTGCGCCGGCATGCGAACGTTTACGGAGGTGGACGACGCGAAGATGCTGGCAGTCCTGCCGGGGCGAAACACCGCGACGCTCCAGGCCGCGGTGGAGCGGGCCTTTCTCGCCAACGCCACCGTGCAGGCGCTCTACGATGAAATGAAGGCTAGCCACCCGGGGTGATCGTGCCGTGAATGTCCTGTCCACCTCAAAAACTCCGTCGGCTCACTTTAGGATACGATCTGGGCTGCTCGTTCGGCCTGATCATCATCGAGTCGGCCGAATGAGGTGCGCAGTCAGGCACATTATCGCGGGCTATTCCAGCTCCCGATGGGAGCGTGATTAACAATTCGCCATACACACGTGATTAGCGATTCGCCATGCACAGGTCACATCCGAAACGTTAAATTCTGCTATTTTGAGGTCCGGGAAAGCGCGCTGAAAAGGAAGGGAGAAACGGTTTGGAGACGGGAACCCGGCGCTGTCCGAAGTGCAAGAAGGAGGTTTCAATCGCGGACGACGTCAGCGAGGTTGAGCGGCTCGTCGGCGAAGTCTTCATCATTCTGCATCTCAAATGCCCTGCCTGCGGCCATACCTTCGATACCGCGATCGATTCCGATTAATGACTACCTGTGGGTGGCGAATTATAATTTCGGGCATAAAAACAGGCGTTATTGGAGTCTTGCTTCAAAGGGAGTTCTCCCCTACGCTTTTCCGCCATGAGGGACCTATTCATAGTGCTCGGACATCCGCTGTCCATACTCGCGACCCTGCCGAGAACTGGACGTTCGAGGGACGGCGTCGAGATCGATACGAGCCGAGGATGGCGGCGTGATTAGCAATTCGCCATGGACACGCACGGCGGAGGACATGGGCACCCGCCTCCAAAGCTGCCGAAACGCCCGATCGAAGCGACATTACACCGATGCGAGTTGATTGTCGGTGGGTTCCGCGCAGCAGTACCAGGGCTCGCTAAGGCGCGGCGTGAAACGGCCGTGGGAGGCGGGAGGGAGGGGAGGCGCCGCGAGCCCCGCGTACGTGTGCGCCAGATCTCGGATACGCGCAAAGATCTCCCCGCGCGCACGCCCCTCTTGCCCTTGTGCGAGCGCCTGAACCTCGAACTGGAGCGCATCCACGCGCGGATCGGGATTGCTCCAGGGATAGCTCAGCGCCTCTTCGTCGAGAGGCGCAAGGCACGCGCGTACGTCGTCAAGATCGAGAAGCTTGGAACCGGGCGGGATGAGCAGGCGGATGGAGAGCTGCACGGGCGCGACAGCGTCAACGAGATCAAGCTCCGCCAGGTTCGAAAGCAGATCACAATACCCGGCGAGCGTGGTCCAAGGCGTGAACGGGACGAACGTCGGGGAGAGCGCGAGATCAAGCGCCGTCAAGAGCCGCACGACACGATAGACGTCCGCCCGCGTATGCCGCTTGTCGAGCCTCACGAGGACGTTCTCATCGAACGATTCGACCGCCGTTGTGACGAAGAGGCACCCTGTGTCCTTGAGGAGGCGGAGCGACTCTCCGGCCGCCAGAAGGTGCTCCACTTTGATCGTGACGTCATAAGTAAGATCGGTAAACTCCTTGTGTATCCCACGCACGATCGCGAAGGCGTGCGCCGGGCCGTTCAGAAAGTCGGGATCGCCGAAGGAGATGTGGCGGGCGCCCGCCGCGACCTGCTGCCGGATGTCGGCAAGAACGATCTCACGCGGCACGATGCGGAAGCGCCCTTCGTAGACGGGAACGATGGGGCAGTGGCGGCAGCGGTGCTTGCAGCCCCGGCTCGCCTCCACGTAACCCGCCACGCGCTCCTCGCCGTCGGGGAGGAGAAGCCGGGCGTAGCGATCGAGCGGCGGAAGGTCCGAGCGATCGGGAACCATGAAGCGCTGCCTCGCGGTAGAGATGCGCGGCTCGGGCTGGCTTCCCTCCGGCCATTCCTCACCGCGCGAGAGCCGCTCTGCAAGCGCCGACAGCCCCGCTTCGAACTCTCCGCCGAGAACCGTGCGAACTCCGAGCCGCCTCAGGTAGCCCTCGTTCATGGGGGCGTAGAGGCCGTAGGCGGCAAGATGCGCCCTCGGGTTCAGCGCCCGCGCGCGCGGGATGAGCCGCGCCGCAAGGCGGGTGGCCGTGTGCATGGGCAGGTAGAACGCAATCAGATCGGCCCAGCGGAAAGACTTCTCTTCAAAGTCTTCGATGGCGAGATCCAGCGAGCGCACCTCATTGTTTCGGGCGCGAAGCCACGCCGCCGGCTCGGCAAGGCCGAAAGGCGGGTGCCCAAGCTCGTAGATCGAGACGAGGAGGACCTTCACGGGCGCGCACTTTTACAGCGAACGCGGGCAAGGGGCATGGGAATTCTGTTTCCAGCCATCCGATTGACTCCTTGAGGCCAGCGCTTATCCTCTGCGCAGAGGGGGAAGAATGAAGCGGGTCCTTCTGTTCCTGCCGACAACGACGTACCGTGCCCACGACTTTCTCGATGCTGCGGAGAGACTCGGCGTCGAGGTCGTCGTCGGCTCCGATCAGCGGCAATCGCTCGAGGCCGAAGCGCCGGGAAAGGCGTTGACCCTCAACTTCGGCGATCCTAGCGCGGCCACGGCGGATATCGCAACGTTCAGCCGTCGGTACCCACTTGACGCGATCGTGGGGGCCGACGATGAAACGACGCTGCTCGCGGCGATGGCGGCGGGCGCGTTGGGCCTTCGTGCGAACCCTGTCGAGGCGGTCAGGCTGACGCGCAACAAGCACCGGATGAGGGAAACCCTCGCACGGGCCGGGCTTTCCTCCCCCCGAACGAAACTTTTCACGGTTTCCGACGATCCGAAAGTGGCGGCCGGCGAGGTTTCCTTCCCCTGTGTCCTCAAGCCCACCTTCCTCTCGGCGAGCCGCGGGGTCATTCGCGCCGACGACCCTGACGCTTTCGTCGCGGCCTTCAATCGCATCGCCCATATTCTAGCGGACCCGGATGTGCGCAGGCGCTGCGACGAGTCACCCAGCGAAATCCTCGTGGAAGAGTACATCCCCGGGGCGGAATTCGCCGTCGAGGGGATCCTTGCCTCAGGCGTGTTCTCCCTGCTCGCCCTGTTCGACAAGCCTGACCCGCTGGAAGGGCCATACTTCGAAGAAACCATCTATCTGACGCCCTCCCGCGTGCCGGCCGATCGGCAGGGGGCCATCGCCGAAACGGTCCGTGCGGGGGTGCGTGCCATCGGGCTTCGCGAGGGGCCGGTGCACGCCGAAGTCCGGCAGAACGACGAAGGGGTTTTTCTTCTTGAGATTGCCGCGCGGTCGATCGGGGGTAGGTGCGCACGCGTGCTCCGGTTCGGCGCGGGGGTCTCGCTCGAAGAGTTGATCCTGCGACACGGGATTGGCGAGGAGGGCGCGATACCCGCGCGCGAGCGTACGGCGGCAGGCGTGATGATGATTCCGATCCAACGGGCCGGCGTGCTCAAGGAGGTGGCCAACCTGGAGGAGGCGCGAGCGGTGGAGGGGATCGAGGATATCGACATCGCGATTGCGACGGGGCAGCCGCTGGTTCCGCTTCCCGAAGGGCATCGCTACCTCGGTTTTATCTTCGCACGGGGCAAGAGTCCGGAAACAGTTGAGGCGGTGCTGCGTGAAGCCCATCGCCGCCTCGAAGTTCTGGTCGATTCTTACTAGGCGTCGGCGGGAACCGGCGAGAGAGCGAGGATCATTCAGAGGATTCTCCGCCCGCGCCGCGCGCGGAGTGCCAGACCGGGCTGCAGGCGCCCGGCGTGAGCCGTCACTTTCCGGGTTGGTAATAGGGGTTCGTTCCGGATGCGTGATCGGTTTCGTCCAGGACGCCGACGATCTCCGAGATCTCGTTCTTGAGCGTTTCCTCGATCCCCTGCTTGAGGGTGACGTCCGCCATGCCGCAACCTTGGCAACCGCCCCCCATCCGGATGTAGGCCGTCCCCTCCTTCACCCCGAGGAGCGTGATGTGGCCCCCGTGGCTGGCGATGCCGGGATTGATTTTATCTTCCAGGACCTTCTGAACACGCAAGACGAGCGGATCCGACGCGCCCTCGGGCTCGTTCGGATTATCGAACTTGAAGCCGCTTCCCGACACGCTGGTCACGAAGTCGAGCGTCGCTCCCTTGATGCGCGGAACGCTCTCTTTGTCGAGGTAGACGACAACGCCGCCGGAATCCACGCGCTCGTCGTCGTCGGTTTTCTCATCCTGTGGCGCCAGGCGCAGATCGTATTTCCAGGCGGCCACGCCATCCTCCACCACGCTCACCCGCACGGCGGAGTCGGTTCGCTTCTGCGCTTCCTGGATGCCGATGATTTTCTCCCGCGCCGCGTCCGTCAATGTGAGAATTTCATCTGCCATGGCGTCTCTCCCAAGGGCGTGTGCTGCCACCTATTCTAACCTAACTTTTGGGGTCAGACCCCTTTATTTAAGCGCGGTCGGCGAGGATATATCGGATCACGTCCGCGAAGTCCACGATGAGCGAAAGCGTGTCGGTCACGATGAGAACCACGATCCATTTGCCGAACCCGCTGGCGCGGTTGAAGCCGGAAAGTTTCATGGCAAGCCAGATCAGCATCGGCGTCCAGAAGATGATATGGGAAATGCCAAGCAGCTTGTTGTAGCAGTTGATCTCGCACAAGGTTGCCATGAAAATACCGTTCGCCACAAAAATCCAGAAGATGATCCGCGCTTCGCGCACCTTCCAGAACGCGCGTGTCCCTATCGTAAATTCCATCCGTTGTGCCACCCGAAAATTCCGGCCGCCTGGTCCGGGCTTGAGTTTACCTCAGACGGTGCGCATACTTCCCGCCTTTTGAAGCT
>CBDUXZ010000145.1:0-5855 GCA_965371325.1 uncultured bacterium
GTAGAAGACCCCCTCCCCCGGATCGACGGCAAACTCCACGCGTAGCTTCTTGAGGGCCCCCTCCAGCGCCCCGGTCGCATGCTCCCATTCTTCTTCCGAACCCACGTACTTCTCAGGGCGGGTCGATAGGAAGATTTCGTACTCCTCGAAGCCGAAGGTCTTCAGCAACGAAAAGGTAAAGCGCAGGACCTCGGCTATCTCGCTCTCGAGCTGTTCGGGCCTGCAGAAAATGTGGGCGTCGTCCTGGGTGAAACCCCGAACGCGCATGAGACCGTGGAGCACACCCGAGCGTTCGTAACGGTAGACCGTTCCGAGCTCGGCCCAGCGGAACGGAAGATCGCGGTAGCTTCGCGTCTTGCTCTTGAAGATCTGCACGTGGAACGGACAGTTCATCGGCTTCACGAGGTAATCCGTCTCGTCCACCTCCATGGGGCTGTACATGTTCTCGCTGTAAAAGGAGGTGTGTCCGCTCGTCTCCCAGAGCTTGGACTTGGCAACGTGGGGCGAGGCCACCAGCTCGTAGCCGTTCCGGTAGTGCTCCTCTCTCCAGTGGTTTTCGATAATGTTCCGGACGCGCGCGCCCTTCGGGTGCCAGAGAATAAGTCCGGGGCCGATCTCTTCCGAAACGCTGTACAGATCGAGTTCCCGGCCGAGCTTTCTGTGATCGCGCCGCCGGGCTTCCAGAAGTCGCTCGAGGTAGGCGTCGAGCTCTTTCTTTGACGGCCAGCTCGTGGCGTAAACCCGCTGCAGCATCGGGTTCTTCTCGGACCCGCGCCAGTAGGCACCCGCCACGCCCGTGAGCTTGAAAGCCTTGATCTTCCCCGACGAGGGAACGTGCGGCCCACGGCAGAGATCCAGAAAGTCGCCCACCTTGTAGAGCGAAATTTCTTCGTCGAGCCCCTCCACGATCTCCTGCTTGTAGCTCTCGTTCTGGTCGCGGAAGAGCTTCACCGCGTCGTCATGCGGAATAACGCGCCGCTCGAAGGGGAGATCGCGGTCGATCAGCTCCTTCATTTTTTTTTCAATCGCCGGGAAATCCTCCGGCGTAATCGCGTGCGGCGTGTCGAAGTCGTAGTAGAAGCCGTTCTCGATCACCGGCCCGATGGCGACCTTCACATCGCCGAAGAGCTCCTTCACGGCCCACGCCATGAGATGGCTGGAGGAGTGGCGGTAAACCTCGAGTCCCTCCGGGGATTTGGGCGTCAGAATCTCGATATGCGCGTCGTGATCCACGCTCCGCGAGAGATCGACCATCTTGCCGTCGAGCTTGCCCGCAACCGCCTCCCGGGCGAGCCCCTTGCTGATGCTCTCGGCAACCGCCTGCAGCGTCACGCCCTTCGGAAACCCGCGTACGCTCCCGTCGGGAAGTGTGATTTGAATTTCAGGCATCGACTTCTCGGCTCAGCCGGTGGGAGTTCGCCCCTCATTGAAGCGCCCGCGGCGTCGCCGCAGGCGACCGAACGCTAAGACGTGGAGATCCCTCGGAAAACGCGATCGCCTACGACAAAAATGGTAGGCCCGAGCGGATTTGAACCGCTGACCCCTACCGTGTCAAGGTAGTGCTCTTCCCCTGAGCTACGGGCCTGGAATGCCTCGGCGCTCCCCAAACCCCTCCGGACAGATTGGCGTGCGGAGATTTCGCGGAACGAGCCTGTGCCTGGCACAAACGGCTTTCACGGCAGTAAGACGCAGGGCCTTAACTGCCCGTAATCTATACTTATTCGGCCGATTTCTGTCAAGGGGGTAATTTCCGCTAAGGGGCCATCCGGAGCCCCTGCCGCAGGTACTGGATCCCCGAGACGACCGTCGTGGCGCCCGTTATCAAGTACAGGACGCCCAGGTTGTCGTGGAAGATCAGCGGAAGGGGGAGCGACTCCGTGTGGACCAGCAGGCAGATGCAGACGGTGGTGAGCTGAACGGCGGTATTCACTTTCCCCATCCGGCTGGGCGAAATCCTGATATCCGCCCCGAGGATCGAGAGGAGGTAGAGCCCGCCCACAATGACGACCTCGCGGCTGATCACCAGGACCGCAAGCCAGTCCGGGATAATCTGCTGGACGGCGAGGAGGACGAAGGCGGTGCCCGCGAGGAGCTTGTCGGCCAGGGGATCCATGAAGGCGCCGATGCTTGTTCGCTGCTTGAAGCGCCGCGCCACATACCCGTCCACGAAATCCGAAATGGCGGCCACGATAAAAATGCCGAGCGCCCCGCCGTACTCGCCCCTCAGAAGATAGATCACGAAGGGGGGCACAAGAAGGATGCGCAGAATGGTGATGGCATTCGGGATCGTCATGGGGGGATCCTATCTGAAATGCAGCCCGGGGAAAACGCTTCGGGAAAATAGCTCGAGAGAACAGGTCGAGAGAACCGGCCGGCTCCCGATTCAGGGGATCAGGTCGGGGGGCAAGTCAGCGTCTTCGTCACCGAACGGGCCGGCCAGCCCTGCGGCCACGGGCTCGACCCGGACGCGGAACCCTCCCTCCACCGCCCGGGCGGAAATCCGGAAGCCGCCCCGCAAAAGCCCGTCGATTCTCTCTGCGGCTTCCCCGGCCTCGCAGCGGCACCGGCCCAGGAGTGTAAAGCGCCCCCGCGTGAACCGCCGCTCCTCGAGGGTTTCGATCTCGGGAATTTCCGCCCGTATCACATCAAGCACGCGCCGGTATTCACGCCCGTTGAGCGGCCCTTCCAGTGTGATGGAAAGGGCGCGGGCCGACACGATGGGCCGACCGACAGCGGCGGCCAGGGGCCCGGCGAGGGCCTCCAGGAGCGGACGCGCAGCATGGGCCAGAGCCTCGGCATCGGCTTGCGCCTCTCCCGCTCCCGTCCCCGTTACGCGGGTGCTCGCGGACTTGAGCCTGAGGGCGTCTTTTGCCCGATAGGCGGTGGCCTCGACGAGCGCGTCGGTCGTATAGAAAGGCGCGTGACCCCCCGCGCGCCCCCGAATGGCCTCCGCCCGAATAACGAGCGCCACCCCGGCGCCGGCCGCCCTTGCGGCCTCCACGGCCGTGGCCGGTGTGAGCGGCAGCGCCGCCTTGGACAAAATCGCGCGGGCTCCGGCCATGTCCGGCACCTTCGATGCGGCGATTACGCCATAGCCGGCCTCGGCAAAGCCCGCGATCAGGTCCGCCTCCATACGATCAAAACGGGCCTGCTCTCCGGGGCTTGTCCAGGTGCTCACTTCATCCTGGTCGCCCGTTCGAACACTCGGAAGAAGGAGGATCTGCACAGCGGCGGGGGTTTGCGCGGCGCTCGCGCCGGCCGAAAGAAATATCGGCACAAACGCCAGGAGGGCCGCACCGAGACGCGCGTGAAGGGCCGCGGCCCGGCGAGCGGGCGCACTACCCATGGGGATGCGCCGTGCCCGGATCGCCCAAAGGATCGTCGATGGGTTCGTACTCGTCGTAGCTGGCCAGATCTTCCAGGGCCGCCGCTTCGGCGAGATCGATGACCGAACCCGCGGCAAGCTCCGGGCCGGTCTCCTTCTCGGGGAAGGTCGCGCCAAACTCGGCCTCGAGCATCTCCTCGAGCGAGGCGGAGGGTCTTACCCAAAGGGTCTCGGGAAGGGCGATGATCGTTTCGCTGCGATTTGGAACCACCAGGTGCAGGATGGCCGGGCAGGGCCCCGGATGAGCCTCGATAATCGCTTTCAGCCGTTCGATGTGGTCGGCCGAAAGCCCCGGCGCGGCGAGCTGCAGGTGGAAGGGAACGGCGAGGCGCTCCTGCACCTCGGTGAGCGGAAATATCTTCTTGGCGATGATCTTCTCGGTCTCCCCGCCGTGCTCGACGGTGCCCATCACGAGGATGGGCGTTTCGGAGCCCAGAAGCGTGCTCGCCTCGGCGTAGGTATCGGGGAACACGATGACCTCGATGAAGCCGTCGAGATCTTCCAGGGAGACAAAGCCCATGAGCTTGCCCTTTTTGGTCCGCACCTCGCGCAGTGACTGCACCACGCCCCCGAGCTTGATCTCGCGTCCGTCCGTGATTCGCGCGACCTCCGACGTCCGCGCGTCAGTAAATCGCCGCAGAAGGTCTGCGTGCTGGGCGAGCGGGTGCCCCGTGATGTAGAAGCCGAGGGATTCCTTCTCATAGGCCAGGATCTGGTTCTCCGGCCACTCGGGAACGGGCTCCGCCCCCGGCGCCTCCGTAATCTCGCTCGCGTTGCCGAACAGATTGAACTGGCCGGATGCGCGCTCCCGCGCCTCCTTCTGGCCCACGTCGAGTGCGCGATCGAGACCCGCCATGAGACCCGCCCGGGTGGTGTTTCGCTTCCGCGCAATGCTGTCGAAGGCGCCGCATTTTATGAGGCTCTCGGCCACGCGCCGGTTCACGCGCCCGAGATCCACTCGTCGTGAGAACTCTTCCAGGCTCGCAAACGGGCCGCCCTCCTCTTCTCCTCCCCCCCCTCCCCGGGCGGCGAGAATGGACTCCACGGCCCCCTCCCCCACGTTTTTCACCGCGGCCAGGCCGAAGCGGATCTTCCCTTCGACCACCGCGAAGTCGCTCTGACTCTCGTTCACGTCGGGAGGGAGAACGTCGATCTTGTGATCGCGGCAGGACGCCATGTAGATCATGATCTTGTCGGTGTTCTGCTTCTCGCTCGAGAGCAGCGCCGCCATGAACTCGACGGGGTGGTGGGTCTTCAGGCAGGCCGTCTGGTAGGCAATGAGACCGTAGGCGGCGCTGTGCGACTTGTTGAAACCGTACTTGGCGAATTTCGCCATCTGATCGAAGACCTTCAGCGCCTTTCTTTCGTTGATTTTGTTGCGCCGCGCGCCCTGCAGGAAGCGCTCCCGCTGCCGGTCCATCTCTTCCGGAATTTTCTTTCCCATGGCGCGGCGGAGAAGATCGGCCTCGGCCATCGAAAATCCGGCAAGGGTCGCCGCGATCTGCATCACCTGTTCCTGGTAGACGATCGTGCCGTAGGTGTCCTTGAGGATGGGCTCCAGTTCGGGCAACGCGTACTGGACCTCGACCTTTCCGTGCCGGCGCTTTAGAAAATCGTCCACCATGCCCGACTCGAGGGGCCCCGGACGGTAGAGCGCAAGGAGCGCGATGATGTCTTCCATCCGCTCGGGCTTGAGCTTTATGAGCAGCTCGGTCATGCCGCTCGACTCGAGCTGAAAGATCCCCCGTGCATCGCCGCGCCCCAGCAGCGCGTAGACCTCCGGGTCTTCAAGGGAGATCTTCCGGATGTCGAAGGATTCAAAACCGGGTTTGCGCCGAATCATCTTCACGGCCCGATCGATGAGCGTCAGCGTTCGGAGGCCCAGGAAGTCGAACTTGATGAGCCCGATCTTCTCAACGCACTTCATGTCGTACTGGGTGACGACCGAGCCCTTGTTGTCCATGTAGAGGGGGACGTGCTCGATGAGGGGGGTGTTGGAGATCACCACGCCGGCCGCGTGCGTGGAGGCATGGCGCGCGAGCCCTTCGAGAATTTGTGCCGTCGCCATAAGCTCGGCAACCCGCGGGTCGCTCTTCTCGAGCGCCTTCAGTTTGGGCTGCTGGGCCAGGGCTTCCCTGAGGGTGATGTTGAGCTGATTCGGAACGAGCTTGGCAATGCGATCGACCTCTCCGTAGGGAAGATCCAAAACGCGCCCGACATCGCGGATTGCCGCCTTCGCCTGCATCTTTCCGAAGGTGATGATCTGGGCGACGTTCGAGGGGCCGCCGTACTGCGCCTGGACGTAGCGGATGACCTCGTCACGTCCCTCGATGCAGAAGTCAACGTCGATGTCGGGCGGGGTCACGCGCTCGGGATTCAGGAAGCGTTCGAAGAAGAGATCGTAACGGATGGGATCGATGTCGGTGATCCCGAGCGAGTAGGCGACGAGGCTGCCGGCGGCGGACCCCCG
>CBDUXZ010000146.1:0-5821 GCA_965371325.1 uncultured bacterium
GCTATCATTCGGCGCGATGAAACCGTCGGTCCTGAATCTTGCGGAATTCGACTACGAGTTGCCCGCCGACCGCATCGCGCAAAGACCCGTACGTCCGAGAGACGCCTCGCGACTGCTCATTTTGCGGCGGCGCGACGGGCAACCAGGCGGGAGGGCGCCACGCACTCTCCACCACGCGGCATTTCGTAATCTTCCCGAACTTCTTCTTCCAGGCGATCTGCTCGTCTTGAACGACACCCGCGTTCTCTCCGCCCGCCTGCGGGGCCGGAAGTCGTCCACCGGCGGGCGAGTCGAAGTGCTTCTTCTCGAAAACGCGGGCAGAGGGCGATGGCAAGCCCTGGCACGGGGCCTGGGGAAGGCCCGTGTGGGCGCAAAACTCTCTTTCAGATCGAATGCTTGGGCCATGAACCCTGAGGCGGAGCTCGAGGCCGAGGTCCTCGCGCGTCGCACGGACGGGGGCGTCACACTCGGCTTCTCGGGGCCGGCAGCGGATGCACCCGCGCAGATCGGCGAGATGCCCATCCCGCCCTATATCCGAAGGGGGCACGCCGACGGGTCGGATACAATCGACTATCAGACCTGTTTCGCGGCCACCCCGGGCGCCGTGGCCGCCCCGACGGCCAGCCTGCATTTCACGCCCGAAACTCTGGCGGCGCTTGAAGCCCGCGGCGTCGGCCTCGCGTACCTTACCCTCCATGTCGGCTGGGGCACATTCGCCCCCCTCCGGGAAAGGGACATCGCGCGCGGGCGTCTTCATGGCGAGGCCTATGTGCTCCCGGCAGAAACAGCGCGCGCCGTGAACGCAGCCCGCCGCGAGGGGCGGCGTGTCATCGCCGTGGGGACGACCACGACACGGGTGCTCGAGACGCTCGCAGATGATCAGGGCCTGATAACAGCCGGACGGGGAACGACGGATCTCTTTATTCGCCCCAGTTTCCGGTTTCGCGCTATCGATGGATTGCTCACGAACTTTCACCTCCCCCGCTCGAGTCTCCTCCTTCTTGTTTCCGCCTTTGCCGGGCGCGATACCGTTATCGCGGCGTATGATGAAGCCATGAAATCCGGCTACCGTGTGTACAGCTACGGCGATGCGATGCTCCTTCTGTGATCGGCCGGCGAGGCGCCTCTTGATTAGCTTCAGCGTCCTTACGAAAGATTCTTCCACCGCCGCGCGGCGCGGCGTGATGTCAACGCCCCACGGCACGATCGACACGCCCGCGTTCATGCCGGTTGGAACCCATGGCGCCGTGCGCGGCGTGATGCCCGAAGAGCTTCAGGCGATCGGCGCGCAGGTGATCCTCGCGAACACCTACCACCTGTCACTCCGTCCCGGCGCCGATACCATCGATCGCGCAGGCGGACTTCACCGTTTCATGGGATGGGAGGGCCCGATCCTTACCGACTCGGGGGGATACCAGGTGTTCTCGCTCTCGAAGTTCACGAAGATCGACGACGGCGGCGTGCGTTTCCGCTCGCATCTGGACGGCTCCGAGATTTTCCTCACGCCCGAGAGTGCAATCGCGATTCAGGAACAGCTTGGCTCCGACGTGGCGATGATTCTCGATCAATGCCCCCCCTACCCCGCGAGGCGCGAAGAAGTGGTATTGGCGGTGCAGCGCACGCTGCACTGGGCGCGGCGCTGCCGCGAGCGTGCGAAGCGTCCTGACCAGGCCCTCTTTGGCATCGTGCAGGGGGGCACTTTCACGGATCTTCGGGAGGAGAGCCTCGCGGGCCTCCTGTCGCTCGGTTTTGAAGGAATGGCCATCGGCGGTATCAGCGTGGGAGAGCCGCGCTCGCTCCAGCGGCGCGTGGTGGAGCACCTTGCGCCGCGGCTCCCGTCCGACAGGCCCCGATACTTGATGGGTGTCGGATTTCCGGATGACATCCTCGACGCCGTCGCCACGGGGATCGATCTCTTCGACTGCGTCGTACCCACACGCCATGGCCGCAACGGCTCTGTATTCACCCGCGACGGCCTGATCAACATCCGGAACGCCTCCTACGCCGAAGACTTCCGCCCCTTTGAAGCGGATTGCCCCTGCGCGGCCTGCGCCGGCTTTACGCGGGCCTACGCACGCCATCTCGTCCTTGCAAACGAAATGGTGGGCGCCCGCCTCTGCACACTCCACAATCTCCGCTTCTACCTGGATCTTCTCGCCGAGTCGCGTCGCGCGATCGAAGGGGGAACGTTCGAGAGCTTTCGGCACGGCTTTCTCGAACGCTTTCCCCGATCCCCCGAGACGCCGTCGCCAAAGAAGAATAGGGAGCCGCCATGAGCCATTCCATTCTCGACACCGTATCAGACGATCTCGCACCCCTTGCGCGCGCCGCGGCCATCCAGGAGGAGGCGGCGCGCGTGGGTTTCGACTGGCCCGATACGTCCGGGATGATCGCCAAGATAGAGGAGGAGACCCGCGAGCTGCGGACCGCCTGCGGCCGCGGCGAGAGGGACGAAATGAGCGAAGAGATTGGCGATCTTCTGCTCGTTCTGGTGAACCTCGCGCGCACAGAAGGGTTTGATCCCGAAGCGTGTCTGCGGGAGGCATGCTCGAAATTCGAACGCCGGTTTCGATCCCTCGAGGCAGATCTCGCTTCACAGGGAAAACAAATCAGCGCGCAGTCGCCGGACGCTCTGGAAGCACTCTGGCAGAAGGCGAAGGAGCGAGGGGGGGGACCCTGAAGAGCGCCCGAGGGGGATAGCGGGCCATGCCGGTCACCGTGCGCGGTAGACGATCGGATCGTCGACGCCGGCTTCACGGAAACCTTTCAGGCGGAGCTGGCAGGAATCGCAACGGCCGCAGGCAGCGCCCTGCCCGTCCGGGTCGTAGCAGGAGTGGGTGAGGGAGAAATCCACACGCAAGTTTCGCCCGTAAAGAATGATCTCGGATTTCTTGAAACGGATCAACGGCGTGTTGATTCTGAATGCTCCCGCCCCTTGGGTCCCCGCTTTCGTACCCGCGTTCGCCGTTTTTTCAAACGCCTCGATGAACCCCGGCCGGCAATCGGGATAGCCCGAGTAGTCGAGCGCGTTCACGCCTATCCAGATGTCGAAGGCGCCAAGGGTCTCGGCCCAGCCAAGCGCAATCGCCAGGAAGACGGTGTTGCGAGCCGGCACGTAGGTGACCGGGATTCCCGTTGCCATCTCCTCGAGACCCCGATCCTTGGGCACAGCCGTCTCGGAGGTCAATGCAGACCCGCCGATGGCCCGAAGATCGATCTTTATCACCTTGTGATCTGCCGCGCCGAGGGCTTCGGCCACCCGGGCCGCGGCCTCTATCTCAGCGCGGTGGCGCTGGCCGTAGTCGATCGTCAGCGCGTAACAGGCGTATCCCTCGTGCCGCGCGCTCGCCAGCGTGACGGTCGAATCGAGTCCTCCTGAAAGAAGCACGACGGCACGGGATTCATCGGTCACGGATCAACGCCTCCATGAATTCGCTTCAGCTTCAGATACAACGCGGCTGCCGGAGAAGCAACCGCGGCAGTGCCGGATAAATCCCCGGGCTTTGAGCGACGCGGCGCAACTGTGATATCTTGCGCCTCTTCTTTCAAGGAAACAGCCACCACGGATTCATCCGGCGTTCCGTCTGTCCCTCCGGCAGGTGCGGGCTCCCGGACAGCGATCAGGCCCTATGTCGATGCGCGCGCCGAACGACACATCTCCGCCCCGGCAGGGCGAAGAACTCCCTCTGGAGCGTCTGCGGGAATATCTGCGCGGACGTCTCCCTGACTTCGACGGAACTCTCGCGGTCCTCCAATTCCCGGGAGGCCACTCCAACCTCACATACTGTGTTCGGGCAGGGGATCGGGAGTTCGTTCTGCGGCGCCCGCCCATGGGACCCGTCGCGCCGACCGCGCACGACATGACACGGGAGTACCGCGTGTTGAAGGCGCTCCAGGGATTCTTCCCGCCGGCTCCCGAGCCCTACCTTCTCTGCGAGGACTCCGGCATCATCGGTGTCCCTTTTTACGTGATGGAGCGGCGTAGGGGAATTATCATCAGACGTGAGATTCCCGACGAGATAAAGACGATGGGTGACCCATCGGAGATCCACCGTACGATAAGCACCGCATTGATCGACACCCTCGTGCAGCTCCATGGGGTCGACTACAGGAAGGCGGGGCTCGGTGACCTTGGAAAGCCGGAGGGCTTTGTCACCCGGCAGGTGCAGGGGTGGGCGGGACGCTGGGAACGGGCGAAGACCCGCGAGATCCCCGAAATCGATCATCTTGCAAAAGCTCTGATCGGACGAATTCCCGCCTCGCCGCCTCCCACGATCGTCCATAACGACTTCAAGCTCGACAACGTCATGATCGATCCGGGCGATCCATCCAGGATCGTCGCTGTTCTCGACTGGGAAATGTGCACCACGGGTGATCCGTTGATCGACCTCGGCCTGGTTCTGGCCTACTGGCCGAGACCCGATGATCCCATGGCGAGACAGATCGCAATCAGCTCCGTTACGACGCATCCCGGCTTTTTCACGCGCGAGGAAGTACTCGCACGATACGTCGAGCTGACGGGGCGGGACATCACCCACATCGGATTTTATGAGACCTTCGCCCTTTTCAAGCTCTGTGTGGTTCTGGAGCAGATCTACGTTCGATACGTGCGGGGACAGACGCAGGACGAGCGCTTCGCCGCCTTCGAGGTCGCCGTCCCGGCCCTGGCCCGCTCTGCGGTGGAGCTTTGGGAGCGCGTCGGCTGAACAAAACAGGAACGCTTCGGCGGCAGGCGCCCGGCTGAGCAGGTCGGTGCCCTGCGAATGAGAAGGGAGACGCATCATGTCTGATCGTGTGGAATACGCGCTGAACGACGATGTCGCGGAATTGCGGCTCGATGACGGAAAAGTAAACGCCATGAGCCAGCCCTTCTTCGACGCGCTGAACGGCGCACTCGATCGGGCCGAGAAGGACGAGGCCCGCGCGGTCGTCATCGCGGGCCGGCCGGGGGTATTTTCAGCGGGATTGAACCTGAAGGTACTTCCCACCCTCGCGCCCCATGAACTGAAGAGCACGATGGTAAGCTTCGGGAACACGATGCTTCGGGTTTTCGGCTTCCCCATTCCGACGATAGCCGCCGTTACCGGACACGCGATCGCGGGCGGTTTTGTTTTGATGTCCGCCTGCGATGTGCGCTTCGTTGCCGAGGGTCCACACCGTATCCATCTGAACGAGGTGGCGCTCGGTCTCACGCTCCCGACCTGGGCGATTATCATCACAGAGTCCGCCGTGCCACCCAGATGGCAGACCGAAACCATTCTTCACGCGCATCCCTATACGCCCCCGGAAGCGCTCGACCGGGGAATCATCGATCGCGTCGTGAGCCCGGCGGAAAAGTTAATCGATGAGGCCCGCGGCGCCGCGAAAGAACTTGCCGCCCTTGACACCACTACCTACGCCAACGTAAAGGCGCGAAAGCGTGATCTCTGCATGCAGCGCGCGCTGTCGTTTGTCGAGAAAGACGCTTCCCGGCTCGAAATAAAGCAGGCGGCCAGGTAAGGAGCGCGTGTCTCAGGGCATGTTCGCCAATTTGTGGAGCTGAAGCTGGAGCCTGAGGTCGAGCCCGCTCTCGAGAATCCACTCGGAAAGATCGTGCGGGTCGAGCGCATTATGGACCGGACTTATGAGGACCGCGTGCTTGGCGGTGAGATGGCGCTCACGCACGACGGAGCAGGCCCAGTCGAAGTCGGCGCGATCCTTCACCACGAACTTCAGCTCATCCTTCGGTGAGAGGCGCGGCAGGTTTTCCCAGAGATTGCTTTCGTGCTCGCCGCTACCGGGGCACTTGAGATCCACGATCTTGATGACCCGGGGATCGACA
>CBDUXZ010000147.1:0-5789 GCA_965371325.1 uncultured bacterium
TCTCCTTGACCCTGAGCAGGCTCGAGAGCTGAATCATTTGATCGTTCGAGCCGCGCACGTAGAGACGCTCGAGATCCCCCGGCTTCATGCGCTGGAAATCGCGCAACTGGACCTTCACGTCATACTGCTTGGCGCCGCGCTTGAAGGTCGAGAGCTCCTCGCCGCCGATCAGGATCTGGAGGGACCTCGCGATGTCCCGCACGGAAACCCCGAGATCGCTCGCGCGGTTCCGGTCGATTTGCACCTGGAGTTCCGGCTTGTTGAGCTTGAGATTGGAGTCGACATTGATGAGACCCGGGATCCCCCGCGCCTCCATCAGCACGGCCTGATTGATCTCGGCCAGGCCCGAAAGCTCGGGGCCCTGGAGAACGAAGGCAACGGGCTGGGAGAGGAAGCCCTGCCCGAGAGAGGGGGGATTGATCGGGAAAGCGAACAACCCGGGTATCGCCATCATCTTGGGAAAGAGGGACGCCACGATCTCCTGGCTCGAACGGTCGCGCTGGTCGCGGGGTTTCAGCATCGCGAACATCGCGCCGGAGCTAACCTCGCCCGGCGTATTCAGGCCCAGGGCGATCACGCTGAAGAGCTTGTCGATCTCCGGTTGCTCCTGCATGATCGCCTCGGCCTGGCGCATATACCGGTCGGTGTACCTGAGGGTAGAACCCTCGGGCGCCTGCGTGAAGACGAAGATCGAGCCGCGGTCCTCGCTGGGAATGAACTCCCTGGGAATCATGCTGAAGAGGAGGAACGCCACGCTGACCCACGCCGCAGAGATGCCGATCACCAGGAGGCGGTGCCGCACAGCTCTCCCGATCAGGTTCCGGTAGAAGGACGAGAGGGCATCGAAGCCGTTCTCGAGAACCGAGTAGAGGCGGCCGTGCCGGACATTCCGGCGCAGGATGCGGGCGCAGAGGGTGGGGGAGAGTGTGAGGGCCACGAAGGTCGAGATGATGACAGCCACCGCGAGGGTCACGCCGAACTCCCGGAAGAGGCGCCCCGTGGTGCCGGTCATGAATGCAAGGGGTGTGAACACTGCGATCAGGGCCACGGTGGTGGCAATCACCGCAAAGCCGATCTCGCGCATCCCGTCGACGGCGGCCTGCATGGCGGGCTGACCGTTCTCGACCCGCCTGTAGATGTTCTCGAGGACCACGATCGCGTCATCCACTACCAGGCCGATGGAAAGGGTCAGGCCGAGCAGCGTCACGATATTGATGGTGTAGTCCAGCGCGTAGAGCATCGTGAACGTGCCGATCACCGACACGGGAATCGTGATCGCGGGAATGAGCGTTCCGCGAAAAGTTCTCAGGAAGAAGAAGATCACCAGCACGACAAGAAGGCCTGCCAGAAGGAGCGTCCGCCGGACCTCCCGTATCGACTCCTGAATGAAGATCGAGGAGTCGAAAGCCACGACCATATCGAGTCCGGCCGGAAGGATCGCCCGGATGTTCTCAACCTCCCGCTTGATGTTGGTCGCAACCGCGATGGTGTTGGCCTTCGACTGCCTGACGATTCCCAGGCCGATGGCGGGCTTGCCGTTGAAACGCACCAGTTTCCGATCGTCCTCGGCCCCCAGCTCTGCGTAGCCCACGTCACGAATGCGAATCGGCTGCCCGTCACGGTTCGCGATGATCATTGCGTTGAACTCATCGGGCGTTCGCATCTCACCCATGGTTCGCACGGTGAACTCGCGCTCCTGCCCCTCGATGCGCCCCGACGGGATGTCGACGTTCTCCCGGTGGAGCGCATCCGCGACATCGGACACCGTGAGTTGGTGAGCGGCGAGCTTCTCGGCGTCGACCCAGAGTCGCATGGCGAACTTGCGCCCACCCCCGATGATGATCGAGGAGACGCCGGGAAGAATCTCGAGACGTTCCTTTATGACGCGATCCGCGTAATCGGTAAGCTCGAGGTGGGTGTAGCGTGCGCCGTAAAGGCCGAGCCACATGACGGGGCTCGCGTCGGCATCCTGCTTGGCGATGATGGGCTCTTCGATGTCGTCGGGAAGTCTGTTCCGCGCGCGGAGCACGCGATCACGCACATCCTGGGCGGCCACATCCACGTCCCGCTCGAGATTGAACTCAACTGTGATGCTCGAGACCTGCTCCCGGGACTGCGAGATGAGGGTGCGAATTCCCTCGATACCGTTGATCTGCTCCTCGAGAGGCTCGGTTACCTCCGTTTCGACGACGCGAGGGTTGGCGCCCGGATAAATGGTGGTCACTGAAACGATCGGAGGATCGACGTCGGGGTACTGGCGAATGGGAAGTCGGTAGATGGAGATGACGCCGAAAAGAACGATGACGAGGCTCAGGACGGTGGAGAGAACGGGGCGCCGGATGGCGGTTTCCGAGAGTTTCACGTGCTGCCACCGGCTTCCGCCGATCCCTCCTCATTGGCAGTGGGAGGCGGGGCGGGGGGGTCGACACCGAAGGGTATGACCTTGCTCCCCGGTCCGATCTTCTGTTGCCCCGATACGACGACGGTGTCTCCGCGCGCGAGGCCCGCAACGATCTCAACCACCCCCGCGTCTCGGATTCCCGTTGTGACGGGTACCATCTCCGCCGTCGAGTCGGGCTTTACGCGAAAGACGAACTGCTGATCGCCCTGCGGCACGAGTGATTGCTCGGGAATCGTGAGGGCTTCCGGCTTTTCCTGTATGAGGAGCTCGGTGTTCGCAAACATGCCGGGATGTAGCACATCGTCGGGGTTCGGAACCTTGGCCTTGGCGGTGACGGAGCGGTTCAGGCTGGAGACGCGCGGGTTGATGAAGTAGACCTTCCCCTCGAAGGTGCGGTCGGGAAAAGCAACGACCTTGATCTTGACCACCTGGCCCACGGCCAGGTCGGGAAGATAACGCTCGGGCACATTGAAGTTGAGGGTCAGGAAGTCGGTGAGTTCAAAGTTCACCAGCGGGTCGCCCGGCTCCACCACTGCGCCGGGACTCACCCGGCGGGAGCCCACGATGCCGTCGAAGGGGGCTCTGATCTTCGTCTTCCGGAGCCTGGCCTTCACGACCTCCGCGCGGGCGGCGATGCGGTCCATCTCGGCCCGGGCGCGATCCAGCTCCTGCCGGGAAACCACTTGTTGTTTGAAGAGATCCTGCCGCCGGGCGTACTCGGCCCGCGCAAAGGAGAGGTTTGCTTCGGCCTCCCGCAGCTCCGCCACCGTCTCACGATCGTCGAGGTCGACCAGGAGCGTGCCTTTCGACACACGCGCCCCCTGCTGGAAACGGATAGCTTCGATCCTCCCCGAGATCTCGGGCTTCAGCAGAACCGCTTCATGCGCTTCGAGGTTGCCGACGAGATCCAGGATCTCGCTGAGAGGACGGACTTCCACCCCGGCCATCTCCACGGGGACCGGGAAGTCCTGGGGTATCTCGCTCTGGGAGCTACGGTCGCAGCCGTAGGTAAAAACGATCAAGGAAAGCGCCAGAGGACCGATCGCGGAGAACAGCGATAGGGTTTGCCGCCGGGGCGACGTACCTATTGTATGAGATGAAGTCATAAGGGGGCTGCAGAGGACCGTGAGCGGCCCGGGGGGAAGGGCCCTGCCTCTTTCTCTCATCCGGGTTATCGGTTTGTCCACCCGTGGCTCCGAAAATATACCCAATCACAGAGCCGTTGCAAAACCGCCCGCGCGGAGACTTTTCCGCATCCACGGTTCCACCGCGGGCCTTGGCCCTTCCGCGCGCAGGTGGGGGCCGCGAGCGCGGGTTCAACGGCGTGCGCCCGGGAAAACTCTCCCGGTCTCTTGCGCGCTTTACAACCTCCTCCCGCGCGAGCGGCAGGAACCGCCGAACACGGGAGGGCCGAGGCCCGCCAAGTCACGCTCGACAATGGGTGCCGTCCACAACGTTTCTATCAGGTGATTGCTTCCTCACCGTCGCTCATCACGACGAGGCACGGCGCCGCTGCGCGATGGTTTCGCGCCCCTTTCGCTCGAAGACGGAGACAAGTCCGTCGGCCGTTCCCGGGAAGAGCATGCCGAACTTGGCGAGGAACCCGAGGCCTGCCGGAAGCACCACCTCCCGGCGCGGCTTTTCGATCGCGTCGAGGATCGTCTGCGCCACCCGCTCGACCGTGAGCGTGTTGCTCGAGAGGATGATCGGCGAGTCGCCCTCGTCGATGATCTTGTCGAGCATGGGCGTATCAACGGCGGCGGGGCAGATCACGGTGAAGCGAACGGGCGTGTCGCGCATCTCGAGGGCACAGGAGTGGGTGTAGCCGCGCACGCCGAACTTCGACGCGCAGTAGGCGGCGGCGCCCGGAACGGGCGAGACGCCCGCGAGCGAGGCGATGTTCACGATGTGGCCGCTCTTCTGCTCGCGCATGAGGCGGGCCGCCGCGCGCGTGCCGTACATGACGCCGAGAAGGTTCACCTCGATGTGTTGCGCCATCACAGAGTCCGAAATTTCGTCGAAGGGGCCGGTGGCGGCAATCCCGGCGTTGTTCACGTAGACGTCGAGCCGTCCATGGGTCTTCCGCGCTTCCTCGACGAGCGCCGTGTGGTCGCCGGGTTTCGTCACGTCTGCGACCATCCCGCGGGTGCCGGATCGAATCTGCGCGACCTCGGAGACGGCGGCCTCCAGCGCGCCGGAGTCGGCGTCCGACATGATCAGGGTGGCACCCGCCCTGGCGAGTGTTTTCGAGGCCATGAGCCCGATGCCGCTGGCCGCCCCGGTGATCACCACGATCTTTCCTTCGATTGTCATTGTTTTGCCTCCAGGATCTTCGCCGGGGCGCGTCTTGCGCCCCCGCATCTTCAAATCAGCCAATTGTCTTTCGGGTCACCCGGGAGAGGAGTCCCAGCATGACCAGGAAATAGCCCATGCACGCGGCGATGGGAACCCACACCTCCGCCAGCGTGGCCCCGCGCACGCCTATTCCCCGCAGGATCCAGACTTCGTATTTCATGGGGAAGAGAAAACTCGCCAGCCGGATCGCCTCCGGCATGGTTTGCGTAGGGTAGAAGTAGTCGGAGAGATTCACGGAAAAGAGAATGAAGAAGAAGCCGATGAACGCCCCCTGCAGCATGTTCCGGCCGATGGCGGAGAAGAAGAGTCCGACCGCCGTGCTTGCCAGAACAAAGGGGAGCGTGGCGACAAGAAGCGCGACCATGTTTCCCCTGAAGGGCATGTCGAATATGAAGATTTGAGCGAGCAGAACCGCAAGGAGCAGAGCGTACGCAATAAGAATGTATGGCAGTGTTTTCCCGAATATGATGTCGAGGGTGCTCAAGGGGTTCGCCAGGAGCTGCTCCATGGTTCCCTGATCCTTCTCGTTGACCATGGCCGCCGATGCAAGCGCAATGCAAACCTGTGTGATGAGAATGGCTGGGAGCGCCGCCAGGAAATAGAACCTGTCCGATAGTGTGGGGTTGTACCAGAAACGGCGCCGCACCTCGATTCGCCCGCCTCCCAGCGCCTCCGCAAGCGCGTCGGAGGAAAGCGCCGCCGGCCCTCCCGGCTGCAACCGGGCTGCGACCTGCGTGATGTAGGCGCCGGCGCGCGTGGCCACGAGGGGGTCCGCCCCGTTCAGAAGAAGCTGCAGGTAGGCGGGCTCACCGCGAAGGATCGACCGCTTGAAGCCTTCCGGAATCACGATTGCGGCGCTCGCGTAGCGGCGCCGGAAGGCGTGCAGCCGCTCCTCGTCCCCCAGCGTCGTCATGGGTGACTCGAAGCGTCCCGTGGCCATCACTTCGGAGACCAGGAGACGTGAGAGCTCGGTGCGGTCGTGATCTTCGACAACCAAGCGAATGTTGAGTGCCGGGTAGGTGATCATCGTGAC
>CBDUXZ010000148.1:0-5780 GCA_965371325.1 uncultured bacterium
CACCCCGCGCCCCCTTTGAATCCCGAGGCAAAGCAGCGGCAGCTTTTCACGCTTACGAGACGCATCATCCAGGCACGCAACCGGGAGGAGCCCGGCGTGATCCTCATCGAGGATCTTCACTGGATAGACGGCGGGAGTGAGGGCTTCCTTGCGAACCTCGCGGAGGCCCTTCCCGGGACACACACGCTTCTTATTCTCAACTTCCGCCCCGAATACCGGGCGGCCTGGATCCAGAGTTCTTACTACCAGCAGCTTCCCATGCTCCCCCTCGGTCCGGAGGAGATAGCCGAGCTTCTTAACCATCTCCTCGGGAAGGAAGCTTCGCTCGGTGATCTTGCAAGCCGCATCCAGGCCCGGACGGCGGGCAACCCTTTCTTTGTCGAGGAGGCGGTCCAATCCCTGGTGGAGTCCGGGGCACTGCAGGGCGCCCGCGGGTCTTACAAGCTCACGCGACCTGTCGATGAAATCTCCATTCCGGCGAGCGTTCAGGCCGTTCTCGCCGCGCGTATCGACCGTTTGCCCGAGCGCGAGAAACAGGTGCTCCATACCGCCGCGGTCATCGGCAAGGAGTTCCCCGAAGCGGTTTTGAAACAGGTCGCGAACCTTGCCGACACGGAGCTGGGCGATTCGCTCCGCGCGCTCTCCACGGCGGAGTTCATCTACGAAAGCGCGCTCTATCCGGTGCTCGAGTACGCCTTCAAACACCCCCTCACCCAGGAGGTGGCCTACCGCTCGCAGCTCGCCGACAGGCGGGCGCGCATTCACGAAGACGTCGCGAAAACGATTGCCGGGCTCTATCCCGACAAGCTCGACGAGCAGTCGGCGCTCCTCGCGCACCACTGGGAAAACGCCGGCGATGCCTGGGAGGCCGCACAGTGGCACTACCGGGCCGCCGAATGGGCGGGTCTCCGGGATCCGGGCGAAGCGCGCCGGCACTGGACACGGGTACTGGCGCTCCTCCCGGAAGTGCCGGAGTCACCTGAACGGAACGGGCTGGACCTCATGGCGCGAATCCAGAGTCTCAATCTCGGGTGGCGCCTCGGGATTTCTCTGGAGGAAGCGAAGAAGATCTTCGAGGAAGGCCTTTCGCTGGCCAGGAAGGCCGACAACGGCCACGCTCTCTCCAGCCTTCATTTCGTCATGGGGGCCGTCTATAACCTGAACGGAAACACCGCCCCCGCGATCGACCTGATAAGGGAAGCCGTCAGGCTGGCGGAGGAGGTCGGCGACGAAGGGCTCATGCTCGGCGGGCGTGTCAACATGGCGTTCAGCCTCGCTACTATGGGTCATATCGAGGAGGCCCTGGGGATACTCAACCGGGTCGTCGAGAACCCACCCGCGGACATCAAGATGGGCGCCGGCGCGAGCGGATTCGCGCCCTACCCCCAGGCGATGTTCGTGAAGGCTTATATGGACATGACGCAGGGACGCCTCGACGACGCGGAAAACACCCTTCGGAAAACGGTAGAGCTCTGCCGCGAGAATGATGAAATGGAGGTTCTGGGTTTTGGGTTCGGCACGCTCGTTTACCTGCAGGAGTTCCGGGGGCGGGACGATGAGGCAGTCGACTACGGCCGAAAGGCGGTGGACACCGCCGAGAAGACCGGAAGCACGTTCTCACGGAACCTCGCCTATTTCGTCCTCGGTCAGGCCTATTATATGATCGGCGAGCTCGAGAAGGCGCGGGAGCCAATGGAGCTTTCCCTTCGCATGACCCGGGAGAGCAACGTCGGCCTTCTCGGCGAAGGGAGGGCATTGGGGTACCTGGCGGAAGTCTATCTCGGCCTCGGGGAGAGAGCACTTGCGCTCGAGAAGGCGCGGGAAGCCATAGATGTCTGCCGGAAGCACTCGACCAAGCTCTACGAGATACGCGTTCTCCTGACGCTGCTCCGGGTACTTCTGCGTACCGAGGGGGCCAGGGCCGAATCCGAAATTCGCGAGACCCTTCAAACCGCTTACAAGTACTCCTCCCGCCTGCAGGCCCGGGGATGGGAACCCTTCTTCCACGAGGCGGAAGCCGAGCTCTGCGCGCTGCTCGGGGACGAGGCTGGAAGAGAGCGGGCGCTTCAGGAGGCGAAGCGGCTTTTCACAGAGAACAACGCAACCGGACACGTCGCGCGGTTGGAAAAGGAGCCCGGACATTGAACTGTCGTGCATGCAGCCACGAGAACCGGGACGGGGCGAAATTCTGCACGGGCTGCGGCGAAGTGATGGCCCGGGCCTGCGGAAACTGCGGCACGGAGCTTCCGGAGGGCGGGCGCTTTTGCGACGCCTGCGGGGCGCCGGCGGGAAGCAATGTCGCTCGGGAGGGCGAGCCTCAGCGGGACGGTGGCCATCGCCGGGAGGGCGAACCTCCTGGTGAGCCGCGGGGCACCGAAAGACACGGCTCAGCCCGAGGTCCCGCGCGTAGCGCGGGCCGAGAAAATTATGAAATGCCGTCGCCCTCCCAGGATCGTCTTCCCCGCGACTACACACCCAAACATCTCGCTGACAAGATTCTCCCCTCAAAGAGCGCCCTCGTGGGCGAGCGCAAGCAGGTCACCGTTCTTTTCGCCGACGTGAAGGGCTCGATGGAGCTGGCGGAGCAGATCGACCCCGAGGCCTGGCATAGGATTCTCGATCGCTTCTTTGGAATTCTCGCCGACGGTGTGCACCGCTTCGAGGGGACCGTCAACCAGTACACGGGCGACGGCATCATGGCGCTCTTCGGCGCGCCCATCTCCCACGAGGATCATGCCCAGCGGGCCTGCTACGCCGCACTCGAGCTCCGCTCGGCGCTGCGCGACTACGCCGATGAGCTGCGGCGGAGCCACGGCGTCAGCTTTTCGACGCGCGTCGGCATCAACTCGGGCGAAGTCATCGTCGGAAAGATCGGCGACGACCTCCGCATGGATTACACCGCCCAAGGACACACCGTCGGCCTCGCCCAACGCATGGAGAGCCTCGCCGAGCCCGGATCGGTTTTCCTGACGCGGCACACCGCCAACCTGGTGGAAGGGTATTTCGCGCTCAGATCGCTCGGCAGCTTCGATCTGAAGGGATCCCGGAAACCCCTCGAAGTCTTCGAGCTCGAGGGGGTGGGGTCTATCCGGACCCGGCTCGACCGGTCTCGCGCGCGGGGCTTCTCGCGCTTCATCGGCCGCGCACAGGAGCTCGAAACGCTCGAAGGCGCCCTGGAACAGGCCAGGGAGGGGCGCGGACGGGCCGTCGGCGTCGTGGCCGAAGCCGGCGTGGGGAAGAGCCGCCTCTGTCTCGAGTTCGTCGAGAGTTGCCGCAAGAGCGGCGTCTCGGTCTACGAGGCGCACTGCCCGGCCCACGGCAAGTCGGTCCACCTCCTCCCGATCATGGAGCTCATGCGCGGCTACTTCGGCATCACCGGGGCCGATCGGGACCAGGATGCGCGCGAGAAGATCGCGGGGCGTCTTCTTCTCCTCGATCGGGAGTTCGAGAGTTCGCTCCCCCTTGTCTGGGAATTCCTGGGTGTGCCCGATCCCGAACGGCCGGCCGAAGATCTCGACGCCGAGATCCGCCAGCGCCGGCTCTTCGCCTTCGTTCGCCAGCTTGTCACCACGAGATCCGCACGGGAGCCCGCTGTCCTGCTGATAGACGACCTTCACTGGGTCGATCCGGGGAGCGACGCCTTCATTGCGCAGCTCGTCGACGTCGTCGAATCGACGCGAACCCTGCTCCTTCTGAATTTCCGCCCCGAGTACCGGGCCGAGTGGATGCAGCGCTCTTACTATCAGCAACTTCCGCTCGCGACCTTGAGCCCCGATGACATCCAGGCGCTGGCCGCCGATCTGCTCGGCCCCGACCCGAGCGTATCGAAGCTGCCGGAGAGAATCGCGGCGCGAACCGGCGGTAATCCTTTCTATACGGAGGAAGTCGTTCAGTCGCTCGCGGAATCGGGGCAGCTCGAGGGGGAGCGGGGGAGCTACCGGCTCGTGACGCCCATCGATGCGATCGAAGTTCCCGAAACCGTCCAATCAATTCTGGCGGCGCGCATCGATCGCCTTGCCGAGCGCGAGAAGCGGGTGCTCCAGACGGCCTCTGTCATCGGTAAGGAATTTCCCGAGTCGATCCTGCGGGAGGTGGCCGACCTTCCGGACCAGGAGCTGCACCCGGCGCTGTCGGCACTGCGCTCGGCGGAGTTCCTTTACGAGCAAGCGCTCTATCCGGAACCGGAGTACTCCTTCAAGCATCCGCTGACCCATGAGGTGGCCTACAAGTCGCAACTTGCCGAGCGACGTCGGGCCGTGCACGCAGCGGTAGCACGGGCGATAGAGGAGAGGGATCCGGAGCGCGCGAAGGAGTATGCCGCCCTGCTTGCCTACCACTGGGACGCGGCGGACGAAGTCGAGCCTGCGGCTCTTTGGCACCGAAGGGCGGCTCTGGCCGTCGGCGCGATGAACGCGGACGAGTGTGTCCGTCACTGGCAGCGCGTGCGCGCGCTGGCCGACCGCCTGCCGCCAAGCGGCGCGCAGCGGGCCATGCGCTCGGAGGCGCGATCCCAGCTCGTGATGCTCGCGTCGCGAAGCAACTTTTCGCCCGAACTTGACGAACTTAATCGCCTTTTCGAGGAAGCCTGCGAGCTTGGCGCGCAAAGCGACGACCCGACCGCGGTGACACTCGCCCACATCCGCTACGCCAGCTCGCTCCTCTACCTGGGCCGGGAGAAGGAAGGCGCCGTCTGGGCAGACAGGGCCGTCGCCGAGGCGGATCGCGCGGAACATCGCGAGTTGCGTGTCGCCGCACGCTACTCACCCTTGATTCGCGAATATTTTGCTGGCGATTTTGAGCGAAGCATCGAGACAAGTGGTGAAGGACTGCGGTTGTGCGATGGTGACCCGGGCGTCGCGTCCGACCTTCTTCCCGTTGCTCCCTACCTCTTCTTCGTGGGAATGCGCACAGCGGTTTTTGCTTACCTCGGCCGGCTCGCCGATGCGCAGGCTGAATCGGAGCGCCTGCAGGAGGAGAAGGTGCGTGCACACGATTACAGCTTCCAGATCACCCGCTGCTTCCGGGTCCAGCTTCACTGGCTTACGGGCGAGTTCCGGTCGGGAATAGCGCAGGCGCGTGAGTCGATCGAAGCGCTCGGAGACGACATGAACCTTGCGGCGGGGGCTTTCACCCACCACCAGCTGGGTGTCGCCCTTGCGCTGGTACAGGAATGGGAAGAAGCCAGGGCCGCGCTCGAGCGTTCTCTTGAGATCTCCCGGCAGGGGAACGTTTTCCTCATGCTGCGGCCCGAGACCCTGACCTGGCTCGGACGCGTCGAAGCCGAGCTCGGAGAAACGGATCGGGGGCGCGAATACCTTGAAGAGGCACTTCGCGGCGCGGAGCGCATGGGCTCGCGCATGCCGCTCGCTCTCCTCCACTTCGGCCGCGCCCGCATTCTCTGGAAAGAGCGGGGTGTCGACGCACACAAGGAGATTGAGGAAGAGCTCGCAACGGCGGATCGTTGCGCCAGGGAGCTGGGCATCCGGTTGTACGATCCCTTCGTTGGTCTGGAGCGCGCCGCCCTCCGCGGAGCGATGGGCGATGAAGCAGGCCGGCGCGCACAGCTCGAGGAGGTCCAACGGATGTTCATTGCGCTGGGCTCGGAGCGCAACGCCGAGCGCGTGGCGCGGGAGTTGTCGGCATGAACTGCGCTGGCTGCGGACACGAGAACCCCGAAAAGGCCCGCTTCTGCAACGGGTGCGGCGAGATGCTGGCGGCAAGCTGCGGATCATGCGGGAAGGAGAACCCGCCCGGCGCCAGTTTCTGCAACCAGTGCGGCA
>CBDUXZ010000149.1:0-5722 GCA_965371325.1 uncultured bacterium
CGGCTCATCACGGCGCTGCCCTGGGCCAGGACGCGCTTGATGCACTCGGGCACGCGGGCGTCGTTGCCGAAGTCACGGAGATGCTCGAGACTGGGTGAACCGATACTCTTCAGGTAAGCGATATCCTCGGGTACGAAGACGAGGGGAATGAGATAGCCGGCCTCCGGGCTGTTGATGTTTCGTTTCGAGTAGGTACGCTGACCGGTTCCGAGATACAGATTCAGAAGGTGCGGCTCACAGGCGCCGAAGCAGAGCTGGACCCGCCGATCGTTTGCGAAGTGAAGGATCTCCGTCCCCATCTTCTGAAGCACGTCACTGCCGCGCAGGCGAGGGACGACCATGCCGCGCTCGCCCACGGAAATGGTGTCGGCCGGCACCTCGGCGAGAAATGGAGCGAGGGCGTACTGCTCGATCTGGCGCTCCGAGAACGGCCCGTCCCCGCCCCAGGAGATGCGCACGGTCCCCACGACCTCGCCATCCTCCGTGGCGTAGTAGAAGCTCCGGCCGGTCTCGTCCTCGGGCTCAACCAGCAGGCGCATCTCGTGGTCCGCGATCCCGCGGTAGCGCCCCATCTCCTCCACGTAGACGTCGTAGCGGAGCTGGTAGACGGCGCGCTTCTCTTCCTCGGTCTCTGCGAGTTGAATGCCAGATTGCACGGACGCGCGCATATTTTCCTCGGAGATCGTGACGGGTGTGCCACCGCGACGGGTATGCTGGCGTTGTCTTGTGGCGGAATTATTCACGCGCTCCGACGCGCTTGCAAGCCCCGGCCCCCCTCCCCGGCCTTCCAAACACGTGTTATTCTGCCGTCGGACGATCAGCGCCCGGCTTAGTCCATGCCCCGCGCTGCCCCCCGGGAAGACGCGAATCGGGAGCTGTCATGCGCCTGTCGGCCACTCCTTTTCTGCTTCTGGTGCTCCTCGGCCTCATGGCGGCGGCAACGCGGCGCACTGCCGGCCGGGGCCGCCTCCGAACGGCCGAAGCGCTGACTATCTACGCGCTCTTGATCGTTTTCGCCGCCTGGGGCGTTCTGAGTTCCGCCCTCGCCATCACCGACATCTACTCACGCCCGGATTTTCTGGCGCTGTTGCCGGGACTCTGGCTCCCCCTGGTGCCCTTCGCCATTGCCATCGGGGGCGCATTGCTCTTCGCGCGCCTCCGGTCCGCCCTGCTCGCCGTGATCAACGACACGCCCTTGCATTGGCAGATTCTCGTGCACGGCATGCGTGTCCTGGCTATCGGAACATTCATCAAGGTTTATGCCGGCGAGTTTCCCGCCTATTTCGCCCTTATCGTGGGAGTTCCGGATTTCCTCTTCGGAGTATCGGCCTTCATCTTCGGACATCATGCGCGCAGGCGCACGCCGAGCCGGCGGACCCTCATCGCCTGGAACCTGGTGGGGATCGCGGCCGTGATATCGGCGCCGCTCCTCGCGCAAATGGGACTCTCCGGACCGATGCAGATCTTCACTTCGGAGCCGACGGCCGAGGCACTTTTTGATTTTCCGATGGTTCTTGCGCCGACAATCGTTGTCCCCGTCTTTCTGCTTCTGAACATGGCCGCACTGGTAGCCGCGCTACTGAGGGACCCTGCGCCCCTTCATCATAATCATCCTTGACGGTGCGGTGCCCGCTGTGGTCAGCCCTGGCATCCCGCCACGGGAATGCCCCGCGCCCCGAAAACATCACAAATAGCCGCGGCGTTTGCGCCGCCGAAAAGCTGCGCGTCCGCATCCAGGATCGCTTCGGCTCCTTCGCTGAAGGATGGGCCGAAAGGAACAAGAAAATGGCTTTGTAAAACAAGCGTGTCCGCCGTCGCCTTTCCAAGCGTATTGAAGAGATCCCAGAGCGCCGCCGACCAGATTTCGCCGTCGCTATGCACCTGGCCCACCAGGTCCTCGGGGTAGTGCTTGGTTCCGTCGACTCTTCTCAGGCAGGGTGGCGTCGTGTTGGAGTAAGAAGTGGAATCCCACTCGGCGATACAGGCCGGGTCGAAGCCGTTCGCCACGCTGGTGGCATGGGTGTTGCTCGCGGCCCAGTAATCCGAGAAACCCTCTCCCTGCGCCCCCGTTTCGATGGCAAGCCCGAAGTATTTCCCGACCGTCTGGTTGTCCTGGATGGCGTGTCCATACTCATGAAGAATGACGTCTGCGTCCTCACCGTCGTCCACACCGCCGTCGCCCATCGCGATCCAGCCGGCCCCGATGGGAAAGCCGAGATAGTGGGCATTGTCGGCGCCGGACAAGCCGTGAGGATCAATCGCCTGTCGGCGGTTATTCACATCACTAAAACCCAGCGACTGGATGTATCGCTGGTTCGAATCGATGTGGTAGTAGCAGACGACGTGCTCGAATTGCGTCTCGTCCCGCCTGAATTGAAAACCTCTGTCCAGCAACAGGACGTAGCCCAGCGTTCCGACGATCTGCCGGGGTGCCTCGATGCGATCCGTCACGTTGACGTAGGGACCGATGAGCAAATGCAACCCGAAGAAGCGTGTTATATCGAGCAGGTCACGTTCGAGATAAGCGCCGCTTAACAAAGCCGAGTCGGCGTCGCCGTGACCGTCCAGCATGACTTCCTGAACGAGGCTTCTCGTCTGAAGAATCTTCCCGCTGTGCGCATCGACGACGTATTCGCTTGCCGCCGCCGGGTTCTCGACAACCAGGCCGAACCGGTAAGCAAGGTGGGCCCGCCCCGCCTTCATGAAAACGCCCAGGCGTGCCTCGGGATCATTCGTAAATCGAAGCTTTCCGTGAACCGCCTCGGGCGATAGCCCTGTTTTGTTCTTTCGGGTGCGGAAGTTCTTCGAAAAATTGTCTCTCGCGATGCGGATGGCCGCGAGGCCCGAGAGCGATGGGCGCGTGCGGAGCCCCGTCACGGCGTGATGGTCGCTCTGAACCAGGAAGACGCGTACATCCTTTGACAGGTGAACCTCGATCCGGTCGTTGAAGACCGGGAGGCCGCCGTATCTCCCGGCGAATCGCACGTGGTAGCCTGCCGGGCTTAGTCGCGTTTCCTCCATGTGGAGATCCGAAAGCAGGGCTTTGAGTCGAAGGAGTTCTGCATTCTCGCTCAGGAAGGCCTTCGCAGCCTGCTGCGGGCTGCCCGTGGCCCCAGGCCCCGACAGGTTTCCGCTCAGCGTCTTGATGCGCTTCCCGTCTGCGTGCCAGGCCACGCGATCGCACGGACCCCGCGAGCGCTCAAGCGCGGCGAGGGCTTTGCTGACCGGGGATACTTCTTCCCGTGACAGAACGGAATCTGGAAGAAAGATTACGCAAAGAGCGGCGGATAGGACAAAGCTGCGGGCAAGCGTCCTGGTTTTCATGGGGGAAAGGGTACCAGAGTCGTTCCGTCCGCCTCAAGTCGCGGGAGACCGGCGGGTTTACTGATTTGGGGGCACCGTTGGAAGTCGGGAATGGCGATCAGGCTCAGTCGAAGGGGTTCTTGATCCGGATGGTCTCCTCGCGGCCGGGCCCCACACTGACCATGAGGATTCCCGTGCTGGTGAGCTCCTGCACGCGATCGAGATAGCGGCGGGCGGCGGTGGGCAGCTCGCTCATCATGCGCGCCTTGCCGACATCCTCGCTCCATCCTTCCAGCTCTTCGTACACGGGCTCGCAATTCGCGAGATCGGTCGCCGTCGTGGGGAATTCATCCGTCACCTGCCCCCCAACCCGGTAGGCCGTTGCGATCTTCACGGGGTTAAGGCCGGAGAGAACGTCGAGCTTGTTCAAGACGAAGCCGCGGATACCCGCCACACGCACCGCGTAGCGAAGCGCCACGGCATCAATCCAGCCGCACCGGCGGGCGCGGCCCGTCGTCGAGCCGAACTCACGACCCCGCTCCTGAAGACGCTTTCCAGTTCTGTCTTCGATCTCCGTGGGAAACGGCCCGCCCCCCACGCGCGTGGTGTAGGCCTTCGTAATTCCAACGACCGAATCAATTTGCCTGGGGCCGACGCCCGCACCCGTGCAGGCGCCTCCCGCAATCGTGTTCGAGGAGGTCACAAAGGGATACGTGCCGTGATCCAGATCGAGGAGCACGCCCTGGGCGCCCTCGAAGAGAATTGCGTGATCGTCCTTCGATTCACGGGCAATCAGCCTCGAGATGTCGTCCGCGAAGGGGCGGAGCTTCTCGCCATAGGCGGCATGGCGATCCGCCATCTCGCCAGCGTCGAGCTCGGCCTGGCCGTAAAGCTTCGAGAGAAGCATGTTCTTCTCGGGAAGCGCGCGCGCGATCTTGTCTTGAAGGGTTTCGCGATCGAAGAGATCGTTAAGACGGATACCGGTCCGGCCGGACTTGTCTTCGTAGCAGGGCCCGATGCCACGCCCCGTGGTTCCAATCCGGGCCTTGCCCCGGGCCTTCTCCCGCGCAATATCAAGGGCGCGGTGGTAGGGCATGATGATATGCGCGTTAGTCGAGATGCGCAGTGCGGAAGCATCAGCGAGATGCCCGCGACCTCTGAGGCCTTCGATCTCGGTCAGAAGAACCTCGGGATCGAGAACGACGCCGGAACCGATTGCGCAGATCTTTTCGGGATGAAGGATCCCGCTCGGGATGTGATGGAGCACCGTCTTCTCGCCGTCCACCACGAGGGTGTGGCCCGCGTTGTTCCCTCCCTGGAAACGGACGATAAGGCGGGCGTCCGCGGAGAGGATATCGACGACCTTCCCCTTCCCCTCATCGCCCCACTGCGCGCCCACGACAACGACGTTCCTGGCCATTCGAAACTCCCTCCGGGACGGCCCTGGCGCGGCCGCCCGTCTTCACCGGGACTTACAGCTCGATCTGCTTGACCCAGATCACGTTCGGTAGTGCGGCGAATTTCTGCAGCACCTCGTCCGGTGCGGGCTGGTCAATCTGGATGAGGGCCATCGCTTCGCGCTTCTCGTGGTCGAGGCCGAGTTGCATTCGTGCGATGTTGATTCCGTTGCTGCCGAGCAGGTTCCCGATGGCCCCCACGACGCCCGGCTTGTCCTTGTTGTGCATGACGATGATGTGCCCCCCCGCGTGGGCCTCGAGGTAGAAGTTGTCGATGCGCACGATGCGCGGATATCTGTGCCCGAAGATCGTCCCCCAGATGAGATGCTCGCCGCCCGCGCCACGGGCGCGAAGCTCGATGAGGCTGGCGAAGTCGCCGTCTTCGCTTGTCCGGCTCTCCACCAGCCGGATACCGCGCTCCCTGGCCAGCACCGGCGCGTTCACGAAGTTGACCCTCTCGCCCAGGATCGGTTCCAGCAGCCCCTTCAGCGTAGCGACCGTCAGCGGCTTCAGGTTTTCGAACGCTCCTGCCGCGCCGTGGAATTCGACGTGAACTTCTTCGATTCCACCCTCGTAGGTCTGGCCGATAAACCGGCCGAGGCGCTCGGCGAGGTGGAGATGGGGCTCCATCTGCACGAGCACTTCCTTGCTGACGTTCGGGACGTTCACCCCGTTCTTGATAGTCCCCGTCGTGAAAAAATCAACGAGCTGGCGGGCCACCGCGACGCTGACGTTCAGCTGCGCCTCCTCCGTCGAGGCCCCCAGATGCGGGGTGGCGATTACCTGCTCGAGATCCAGAAGCGGATGCTCGCCGGGAGGCTCTTTTTCCCAAACGTCGAGCGCCGCGCCGGCCACCTTGCCGCTCCGGATTGCATCGCCGAGATCCTCCTCGTCGATGATACCGCCACGCGCGGCGTTCACGATGAGCACGCCGTCCTTCATCTTCGCGAAGGCATCCTTGT